>JBBIIR010000060.1:0-9206 GCA_037446455.1 Hydrogenophilales bacterium
CCATGTTTCAAATTCCCCTCCTTATTAAAGATATTTTCTCCGCTTTCGCCAGACTGCGGGTATTCCAGCCCCGTGGTGGCGATCTCTGGTCATGACAGACCAGCAGAACAAATTGATCAAATTAATTGTATAGAATCACGCCATCTACTGAATCGATCACATAACCATGACCCTGCAAGAACTGCGCTATCTCGTCGCCCTCGCCGACAGCGGTCACTTCGGCCAGGCGGCCGAGGCCTGCTTCGTCAGCCAGTCCACCCTGTCCACCGGCCTCAAGAAGCTGGAGGACTACCTGGGGGTGACCCTGTTCGACCGCTCGCTGAAGCGCGTGGCGCCCACCCCCATCGGCCGCGAGATCGTCGAGTCCGCCCGCCGCATCGTCGAGGAGGCGGCGCGCATCCGCGAGGTCGCGGGTTATGCCAAGGACCCCATGGAGCGAACCGTGCAGTTGGGCGTGATTCCCACCCTGGGGCCCTACTACCTGCCGCACGTGCTGACCCGCGTGCGCGAGGCGCATCCCGGTCTGCGCCTGCTGCTGCGCGAGGAGATGACGCCGCACATGCTCGCCCACCTGGCCGAGGGCAAGTTGGACGCCGGCCTGCTGGCCCTGCCCATCCTGGATCCGAGCCTGGAGGTGAAGCCTCTGTTCGAGGAATCCTTCCTCGCCGCCATCCCGGCCGAACATGCCCTGGCCAAAGCGAAATCGATCGATATCGACGCCCTGGCTAAAGCCGGCCTGCTGTTGCTGGAGGAGGGCCACTGCCTGCGCGATCAGGCCCTCGACGCCTGTCATCTGGAAGGCCTGAAGAACGAGGAGATCCGCGCCACCAGCCTGGAAACCCTGCGTCAGATGGTGGCCATGGGCCTGGGCGTGACCCTGATTCCCGCCCTGGCTTGCGCCGATACCCTGCCGGGCAAGGCAACGATCAAGCTGAAGCCGCTGGCCAAACCTGGCGCGTCGCGCACCATCGGATTGGTCTGGCGCCGCCGTTCCCCGCTGGCCTACACCATGCAGCGCCTGGCGGAGACCCTGGCCGCCAGTCTGCCGCCGCATACCCTGCCGGTGAAATAGCCGCCGCAAAAACGCCCGCCTCCCGGAAGAGGCGGGCGTCGCTACCCGGCCAGAACCGGATCAGCCGAACGGCTTCGGCCTCGGCGTGTCGTTGGTGGAGGGTGGCAGGATGGGCAGCTTGAAGTCGGGCTGCTTGCCGGTCAGGGTCTTCAGGAAGGCGACGATCTGGGCGATCTCTTCCTTGCTGTAGGTGCGCCCCAGTTGCAGCCTGCCCATGATGTCCACGGCTTCCTCCAGGGTCCAGACCGCGCCGTCGTGGAAGTAGGGATAGGTCATTTCCACGTTGCGCAGGGTAGGCACCTTGAACTTCATGCGGTCGGCGTCCTTGCCGGTGAGGCCGGCGACGCCCTGGGACTTGTTCTTGGTGTCGTACTCCTTGACCAGGCCCATTTTCTGGAAGGACAGGCCGCCCAGCGCGGGACCGTAGTGGCAGGCGGTGCAGCCGCTGTTCTTGAACAGATCGTAACCGGCCTTCTCCTGCTTGGTCAGCGCCTTCTTGTCGCCCTTCAGCCACTTGTCGAAGCGGGAGTCGGGGGTGACCAGGGTTTCCTCGAAGGCGGCGATGGCGTCGGTGACCATGTCGATGTTGGCCTTGTCCTTGCCGAACACCTTCTTGAACTCGGCCTTGTAGGCGGGAATCGAGTTCAGCACGTCCACCGCCAGCTCATGCGTGAAGGCCATCTCGCCGGGGTTGGCGATGGGGCCGCCGGCTTGAGCCTTCAAGTCCGGAGCGCGGCCGTCCCAGAACTGGGCCAGGCTCAGGCTCGAATTCAGCACGGTGGGGGCGTTGATGGGGCCCTGCTGCCAGTTGTGGCCGATGGAGGTCTGCAGGTTGTCCGTGCCGCCCCTGGAGAGGTTGTGGCAGGAGTTGCAGGAGATGAAGCCGGACATGGACAGGCGGGGGTCGAAATACAGTTTCTTGCCCAGCTCCACCATGGCCGGGTTCTTCGGTTTGTGCGCCTGGATGGGCTGGACGGGTTCTGCCGCCGAGGCGATATTCCAGGCGAAGACCGTGGAGGAGGCCGCGAGGGCCAGGAAAAGACTGCGCAGTTTCATGAAGCGCTCCTATGCGTAGGGGGCAATGAACATCACGTGGATAGTTCTAATCGAATGATTAGAACGGATGTAAATATCCGCTTATGGATTGACCGGAGTCAAGCAATATTTCCACGAGCCTATTATGGGCATTCTTGATTAGCCACAAAGTTCAGAACGGCATTCCGGGGCCGCGAAGCGGAGCCCGGAATCCAGAAAAAACGTCCATAAAACCTCTGGATCCGGAGCAACCCATGAAACGCCTGAACCTGACACACACCCTGAAACTCGCCGTGGCCGCCAGCGAAGGCGGCGCGGCGCGCGGCACCCTGATCCTGGGGATGTTCGGCCTCGGCGCGGCCTCGGTGCTGGTGGCGGTGGCGTATGCCTCGCGCAGCGGCTTCGGCAAGGCGAGGGGATGGGTGCTTGCCCACATGGACAACGTGAAGAAAGCGTTCGGCCTCTTCGTGCTGCTGGTCGGGGTGGCCATCCTCAGCGGCGGCGACAAATGGCTGGAAGCCCAACTGGTGCACATCCTGCCGCAGGGCTGGATCGATCTGACCACCCGCTTTTAAGTCAACCTATGTTTCGGAGTAGCCTGTTCACCCAGGCACGCCGAGGGTCGGCACGACGCCTGCGGGGGGGGCGAAAGCAGAAGCCGGCCGGATACAATGTCCCCGCTTCCACTCCCTACCGCCATGGCCGATTCCATCCTGCACAAGGGCGCAGCGAAAACCGCCCGCATCCCCATCAAGGTCGTGCCCAGGCCGCGCCTGAAACTGCCCGCCTGGATCAAGGCGCAGGCGCCCGCCGGCCCGGAGGTGGCGCGCATCCAGTCGCTGCTGCGCGAGGCCAGGCTGCATAGCGTGTGCGAGGAGGCTTCCTGTCCCAACCTGGGCGAGTGCTTTCGCCACGGCGCCGCCACCTTCATGATCCTGGGCGACCTTTGCACCCGCCGCTGTCCCTTCTGCGACGTCGGCCACGGCCAGCCGCTGCCGCCCGCTGCCGACGAACCCGCCCACCTGGCGCATACCCTGGCGGCGATGGAACTGAAGTACGTGGTCATCACCAGCGTCGACCGCGACGATCTCAGGGACGGCGGCGCCGCCCACTTCGCCGCCTGCATCCGCGCCGCGCGCGCCGCCGCACCGGCGACGCGCATCGAAATCCTCACCCCCGATTTCCGCGGCCGCCTCGAACTCGCCCTCGATGTTCTCGCCGCCGACCCTCCGGACGTGATGAACCACAACCTGGAGACCGTGCCGCACCTGTACAAGGCCTGCCGCCCCGGCGCCGACTACGCGCATTCATTGCTGTTGCTGAAACGGTTCAAGGCGCGCTGTCCCGTTGTGCCCACCAAGTCCGGCATCATGCTGGGTCTGGGCGAGACGGACGCGGAGGTGCTGGAGGTGCTGCGCGACCTGCGCGCGCACGACGTCGACAT
Organism: Hydrogenophilales bacterium; assembly: GCA_037446455.1. GTDB lineage: Bacteria > Pseudomonadota > Gammaproteobacteria > Burkholderiales > Thiobacillaceae > PFJX01. The sequence goes on from JBBIIR010000060.1 coordinate 3,552, forward strand.
GCTGACCATCGGCCAATACCTGCAGCCTTCCCCGCACCATCTGCCGGTGGAACGCTTCGTGCCGCCGGAACAGTTCGCCGAGTTCGCGTGTGTCGCCCAGGAGATGGGCTTCAGGAATGTCGCCAGCGGGCCCCTGGTGCGTTCCAGCTATCATGCCGACCGGCAGGCGGCGGAGGTGTAGGCATCCAGTTCGGGGGCGGCGGCGATAGGCTCCACGGCGCGCGCGGGATAGGCGGAGCGCGGCGACACCCATGCGACAAGCCCCGATTGACGGGGCTTGTCGCATTACAGCGGTGAGCGGTCCGGCGCCAACTGCTCGGAGATCAGGCGCTCGGCCTCGCGCATCAGCGTGCGCATCAGGCTGCTGGCGGACTGCATGCCGCCGACGGCCATGTCGCCCAGGGGCGCGATGCGCGCGGCCAGGTCGGCGCTCAGGCAGCCGCTCTGGGGCGTGCCCGCCGGCAGCGCCTGGCCGCCGGCCAGGAAACCCTGCTGGAAGCGCGCCAGTTCCCATTGCCGGCGCATGAGGCGGCCGGCGTCGTAGGGACTGATGCGGCCTTCTTGCAGGGCCTGCTCGATCCAGCGCATGCGCTCCTGAAACTGGGCTGTGCCGGCGGCGGTGATGCCGGTCTGCGTGATTGGCGCCTGGTGCCCGGGCAGGCACGCCGGGTTGCCGGCCTGGGCGCCGCCCGCGGCGAGGGATAAGGTGGTCAGCATGGCAAGACCCAGATGCTTGAGGGAAGAACGGGATTTCATGACGGGACTCCTTGAGGATTGCCCCCGTGCGACATGCGCGGGGGATGAATCCAGTCTGGGGTTGGCCTGTAAGTCTGGTATTTCTGAACTATTACCGCCTGCAAGCAAATGTTTCAGCGCCAGGCGCGCGCCATCTCCAGCAAACGCGCGACGCGACAAACACACGAAAACTCAAGGGCTTGTCGGGGCTCAGGCGAGCCGGAGTCCGGGGCGCAGGTCGTGGCCGGCGAGGAAGGACTCGACCGGCAGGCGCTTGCCGCCGGCCTTCTGCACTTCGACGATTTCCAGGGCGCCCTCGCCGCAGGCGACGCGGATGCCGTGCCGATCCACCGCCAGGAGGGTGCCCGGCTCACCCGATCCGGCGACCGGCCGGGCGCGCCAGATCTTCAGCGCTTCGCCGTCGAGCAGGCTGAAGGCGCCGGGGAAGGGGTCGTAGGCGCGGATGCGCCGGTCCAGCGCGGCCGCCGATAGGCTCCAGTCCAGGCGGGCGTCGTCCTTGCCGATCTTGGCGGCGTAGGTGGCCAGGGCAACGTCCTGAGGCGTGGGCCTGACCCGGCCGGCCGCGAGTTCCGGCAGCAGGGCGACGATTTCGCGCGCGCCCAGTTCGGCGAGCTTGTCGTGCAGGCTGCCGGTGGTGTCGTTGGCGAGGATGGGGAGGGCGGCCCGCCGCAGCATGGCGCCGGTATCCAGGCCCTGGTCCATCTGCATGAGGGTGATGCCGGTCTGCGCGTCGCCGGCCTCGATGGCGCGGTGGATGGGGGCGGCGCCGCGCCAGCGTGGCAGCAGCGAGGCGTGGATGTTGACGCAGCCGAGCGCCGGCAGGTCCAGCACCGCCCGCGGCAGGATGAGGCCGTAGGCGGCCACCACCATGACTTCGGCCGCCGCGTCGCGGATGGGTTGGCGGGCTGCCTCGGTCTTCAGGTTCTCGGGCTGGGCGATGTTCAGGCCGTGCGCCAGGGCGACTTCCTTCACCGCGCTCATCCTGAGCTTCATGCCACGGCCGGCGGGCCGGTCAGGCTGCGTCAGCACCAGGGGAATGTCATGGCCCGCCGCGATCAACGCCCTGAGGGCGGCGGCGGCGAACTCGGGGGTACCGGCGAAGACGAGGCGCATGGTCGGTGAGGCGTGAGGCGTGAGGCGTGAGGCGTGAGGCGTGAGGGGCTGCCGTTCCCCCTCATCGTCCTCTACATCGCTTCCCGCGCCTGCTTTTCCAATTTGTGGCGGATGCGGGTCTGCTTGAGGCGGGAGAGGTATTCGACGAAGACCTTGCCGTCCAGGTGGTCGATCTCGTGCTGGATGCAGACCGCCAGCAGGCCCACGGCGTCGAGCTCGAAGGGCTTGCCCTCCAGGTCCAGGGCTTCGACGCGGATGTGCTCGGCGCGCGTCACCTTGTCGTAGATGCCGGGTACCGACAGGCAGCCTTCCTCGCGCACCGCCTCGCCTTCCTTCATGACGATGCGCGGATTGATCAAGGTGAGCAGGCGGTTCTTCTCCTCGCTGACGTCCACCACGATGAGTCGCACGTGGCGGTCCACCTGGGTGGCGGCGAGGCCGATGCCGGGCGCGGCGTACATGGTTTCCGCCATGTCGGCGGCGAGCCGGCGGAGGTCGGCGTCGACCGCGGCCACCGGCTTGGCCACGGTGTGCAGGCGCGGGTCGGGGAAATGCAGAATTTTCAGCAGGGCCATGTCGTGTACAAGCAGCGTTTTCCGTGCAAAATTTGACAAAGTGGTTTAAGTTTTGCGCGGACTGAATTATAACGGCCGCAACGCCGCAGCAAGCCAGGAAGGGCTGGAACCATGCGTACACTTGTATTGATCGCCGCCTTGGGCCTGAGCGCCCCCCTCAGTGCAACCGTCCGGGCCGACGAGGTCCGCCTGCGGGAAAACGCGCCGGAGCGCCATGTGGTGGTCAAGGGCGATACCCTGTGGGACATCTCGGCGAAATTCCTGAAGGATCCCTGGCGCTGGCCGGAAGTCTGGCGGCTCAACCAGGAACAGATCAAGAACCCCCATCTCATCTACCCCGGCGACGTGGTCGTGCTGAGCATGGAAGACGGCAAGCCAAAGCTTTCGCTGGAAGGTTCCGGCCTGCCGCTGGTCAAGCTCAGCCCGCAGGTCCGCAGCGAGTCGATCGAGACCCGTGAGCAGGGCATCCCTCCCATCCAGCCCGCACACATTCAGCCCTATGTCATGGCCGTCGGCATTGTCGACGAGGCCGCGCTGAACGCCGCGCCGAAGATTTTGGGGGCCGCCGATCAGCGGGTCATGATCACCCAGGGTGACATCGTCTACGCCGGCGCCGGCAAGACCGACTCGCAATATTGGAAGGTGGTGCGCGCCAGCAAGCCGCTGACCGATCCGGATACCGGCGAGCTGCTGGGCCTGGAGGCGCAAAGCGTCGGCCGCGCGCGCACCCTGGTGCCCGGCGACCCGCAGACCCTGCGCATGGAAAGGGTGAACATGGAAGTCTCGCTGGGGGACCGGCTGGTTGCCGACGTGCCGCATGAACTGCACACCATGACGCCGCGCGCGCCGGACAAACCCGTGCGGGGCAAGATCATCCAGGCCTACGGCGGCTTCAACGCCACCGCCCAGTACGCCACCGTGGTGGTCAACCGCGGCCTGCGCGACGGGCTGGAACCCGGACATGTCCTCGCCATCCAGCGCCAGGGCCGGCTGTTGCCGGGCGAGAAGGTGCCCACCGGCATGTACACCGACACCAAATGCGTCAAGCCCGGCAAGACCTTGACCAGCGACTTCTACGATCCCAAGGAAATGCTGGTCGACTGCGGCACACTGCCGGCCGATGCGCCGAGGCAGGTGGTGCGCTACACCGACATCGGCTGCCTGAAGCCCGGCGCCAGGATCACCGCCAACGAGTTTTTCGATCCCAAGGAGGTCTACCAGCTGCATTGCCGGGCGGAAGATCGCGCGCGCAACCAAGTGCAGCTGCCGGATCAGAACGCCGGTCTGCTGTTCGTCTACCGCGTCTTCGACAAGGCGGCCTATGGCCTCATCATGCGCGCCGACGGTCCGGTCTACCTGATGGATACGGTTGCCAGTCCCTGAGCGGCGCGCATCTTGAGCGGCCACCCCGCGCAGGCGGCCTGGCTCGCCCTCGAGGCCGTGCCCGGCCTCGGCCCCGAAGCGGCGGCCCGCCTGCTGGAAGTCTTCGCCACGCCCGAAACGATTCTCGGCGCCAGCGTGGCCCAGCTCCGGCCCCTGGTGGGCGACGGCCTCGCCCGCGCCATCGCCGCCGGCGTCGCGCCGGAGGCCACGCGCGCCGGCCTGGAATGGCTGCAAGGCCCCGACAATCACCTGGTCACCTGGAACGACGCGGCCTACCCCGAGCGCCTGCGCGACATTGCCGCCGCACCTCCCTGGCTCTATGTGCGCGGCGATCCGGCCTGGCTGGCGCGGCCCATGCTGGCCATCGTCGGCAGCCGCAACGCCACGCCGCAGGGCCTGCGCGACGCCCGCGCCTTCGCCCAGAGCCTGTCGGAGGCCGGGCTGACCATCGTCAGCGGCCTCGCCCTGGGCGTGGATGCCGCCGCCCATGCAGGCGGGCTGGCCGGGCTGGCCGGCAGCGTGGCGGTGGTCGGCACCGGTCTGGACCGGGTGTATCCGGCGCGCAACAAGGATCTGGCGCACCGGCTTGCGGCGGAAGGCGCCATCGTCTCCGAGTTTCCCGTCGGCACGCCGCCGAAAAGCGGCCATTTCCCGCGCCGCAACCGCATCATCAGCGGCCTCTCCCTGGGCGTGCTGGTGGTGGAGGCGGCGCTGGAAAGCGGTTCCCTCATCACCGCCCGCCTGGCGGCCGAGCAGGGCCGCGACGTGTTCGCCCTGCCGGGCTCCATCCATTCGCCGCTGTCGAAAGGCTGCCACCGGCTCATCAAGCAGGGCGCCAAGCTGGTGGAGTCGGCCGCCGACATCCTGGAGGAACTGGGCCGGGTGCTGCCCGCGGCGGCGGCCAGCATGCCCGCCAGCGGCGGCGCCGACGCCCTGCTGGAGTGCCTCGGCGGCGGCCCGCTGGCGCCCGACCAGTTGGCTTCCCGCCTCGGCTTGACGGTGGAAGAGGTCTCCGTCAAGCTTCTCGCCGCCGAAATGGAGGGCGCCGTGGCGAAACTGCCGGGCGGTCTCTACCAACGATTATTCGCATGATGTTCGACATCCTCCTCTATCTCTACGACACCTATGTGCATGCCGAAGCCTTTCCGGATGCCGCCCAACTGAGCCGCAAGCTGTCCGCGGCCGGTTTCGAGGACGAGGCGATCGGCGAGGCCCTCGACTGGCTGGCCGCCCTCGATGACCTGGCGCCCGGCGAGGACTGCGCCGTGTCCCAGTCCTTCCGCATCTTCGGCGCGGAGGAGGTCGCCCGCATCGCCACCGAAGGCCGCGCTTTCCTGGGCTATCTGGAAAGCTCCGGTCTGCTCGCCGCGCACGCCCGCGAATGGATCATCGACCGCGCCCTGGCCCTGCCCGACGCGGTGGTGTCCGGCAACCGCCTGAAGTGGATCGCCCTGCTCGCCGTCTGGAAACTGAAGGGCGCCGGCGAGGTGCTCTGGCTGGAGGATCTGGTGCGTGGCGGCGACACGTCCGACGACGACGGCGAGAGCTGGCAACCCACCCTCCACTGATGTCCAAACAACTCATCATCGCCGAGAAACCGTCGGTGGCCCAGGACATCGCGCGGGCCCTGGGCGGCTTCCACAAGGAGAAGGACTACTTCGAGTCCGAGCATTACGTGCTCTCCTCCGCCATCGGCCACCTGCTCGAACTCACCGTGCCGGAGGAATACGAGGTCAAGCGCGGCAAGTGGTCCTTCGCCCACCTGCCGGTGATTCCGCCCCACTTCGCCCTGGCGCCCATCGAGAAGACCGAGGACCGCCTCAAGCTG
>JBBIIR010000061.1:0-9152 GCA_037446455.1 Hydrogenophilales bacterium
TGATGTGGTGGCCGACTACCGGGATGCCCGCCGCGCCCTCGGTGTGGTACCGCAGGAACTGGTGTACGACCCCTTCTTTACCGTGCGCGAGACCCTGCGCCTGCAGTCCGGCTACTTCGGCCTGCGTCGCAATGGCGACTGGATCGACGAACTGCTCGCCAACCTGGGTCTCACTGACAAGGCGGACACCTACACCCGCCAGCTTTCCGGCGGCATGAAGCGCCGGGTGCTGGTGGCCCAGGCCCTGGTGCACCGGCCGCCGGTCATCGTGCTGGACGAGCCCACCGCCGGCGTCGACGTGGAACTGCGGCAATCCCTGTGGGCCTTCATCCGCCGCCTGAATCACGACGGCCACACCATCATGCTGACCACCCATTACCTGGAAGAGGCCGAGAGCCTGTGCGAGCGGGTCGCCATGCTCAAGGAAGGCCGGGTGATCGCCCTGGATCGCACCGAGAACCTGCTCAGGTCGGGCGGCGAGCGCCGCCTGAGCCTGGAGCTGGAGCCGGCCCGGCTGCCGGAAGCCCTGCTGCCGCGCCTGATCGGCAGGGAGGGCGAACGTTTCGTGCTGGAGCTGCCCGACTTCGGCGAACTGGAGCACATCCTGGCCGTCCTGCGCGCGGCGGGAATCGCCGTGCGCGACCTGCATCATGGCCAGGCCGACCTGGAGGAAGTCTTTCTCCGGCTGATGCGCGGGACTCCGGAGACAGGGCGATGAGCGTCGGCTTCCGTACCCTGCTCTACAAGGAAATCCTGCGTTTCATGAAGGTGCTGGTGCAGACCGTCGGCGCGCCGGTGCTCACCGCCCTGCTGTACCTGCTGATCTTCTCGCACGTGCTGGAGGAACACGTGCAGGTCTATCCCGGCGTCAGCTACACGGCCTTCCTCATGCCCGGCCTGATCATGATGTCCCTGCTGCAAAACGCCTTCGCCAATTCCTCGTCGTCCCTGATCCAGTCCAAGATCACCGGCAACATCGTGTTCGTGCTGCTGCCGCCCATCTCCTACCTGGAGTTCTTCCTGGCCTACCTAATCGCCGCCCTCATCCGCGGCTTCACCGTCGGCCTGGGCGTGTTGCTGGTGGGCCTGTTCTTCGCCGACATCGAGATGCGCCATCCGGCATGGATTCTCGCTTTCGCCCTGGCCTCCGGGGCGGTGTTCGCCTGCATCGGCATCCTCGCCGGGATATGGGCCAACCAGTACGACAACCTGGCGGCGGTGCAGAACTTCCTGATCATGCCGCTGACCTTCCTGTCCGGCGTGTTCTATTCCATCCATTCCCTGCCGCCCTTCTGGCAGGGGGTATCCCACATCAACCCGGTGTTCTACATGATCGACGGTTTTCGCTATGGCTTCTTCGGTCAGGCTGACGTCGATCCCTGGCTGAGCCTGGCGGTGGTGACGCCATTCGTCGTGCTGCTTGCCGTCCTGACTTTGAGGATGTTGAAGTCGGGCTATAAACTCCGCCATTGACCTTCCCCGAGTATTTTCATGGTGACCCCCCAGCAAATTCAGCAATGGATCCAGGCCGGCCTGGCTTGCGACCACATCCAGGTGGCCGGCGACGGCCAGCATTTCGAAGCCCTCATCGTCAGCGCCGAGTTCCGCGGCAAGCTGCCGGTGGCGCGCCACCAGCTCGTCTACGGCGCCCTCGGCGAGCGCATGCATGCCGAAATCCATGCACTCTCCATGCAGACGCTGACCCCGGAAGAGTGGCAGGCAAGAAATGGATAAGCTCGTCATCACCGGCGGCGCCCGCCTCTCCGGCGAGGTTTCCATCTCCGGCGCCAAGAACGCCGCGCTGCCCATCCTCTGCGCCAGCCTGCTGTCCAGCGAGCCCCTGACGCTGACCAACGTGCCCTGCCTCAACGACATCGGCACCATGCTCAAGCTGCTGGCGCAGATGGGCGTGAAGGTGGAACGGGAGGGCGAGAACGTCAGCCTGGATGCCTCCGGCCTGAACAACCCCGTGGCGCCCTACGAACTGGTGAAAACCATGCGCGCTTCCATCCTGGTGCTGGGGCCGCTGCTGACCCGCTGCGGCGAGGCCAGGGTCAGCCTGCCCGGCGGCTGCGCCATCGGCGCCCGGCCGGTGGACCAGCACATCAAGGGCCTGCTCGCCATGGGCGCCGAAGTGACGGTGGAACACGGCTACATCACCGCCAAGGCGGCCAAGCTCAAGGGCGCTCGCCTGTTCACCGACATGGTCACCGTTACCGGCACCGAGAACCTGATGATGGCGGCCGTGCTGGCCTCCGGCGAGACCATCATCGAGAACGCGGCGCGGGAGCCGGAAGTGGTGGATCTGGCGCAGTGCCTGGCGGGCATGGGCGCGCGGATCAGCGGCGCCGGCACCGACGTCATCCGCATCCGCGGCGTCGACCGCCTGCATGGCGCCAGCCACCGCGTCATGCCGGACCGCATCGAGACCGGCACCTTCCTCTGCGCCGCCGCGGCCACCGGCGGCGACATCCGTCTCAACGGCGCCTCCACCGGCTACCTGGACGCGGTGGTGGACAAGCTCGTGGACGCCGGTTGCGAACTCATCGGCGAGAAGACGCCGGACCACGAATCCATCCGCATCGTCGCGCCGGCCCGTCTCAAGGCGGTATCCATCCGTACCGCGCCCTATCCCGCCTTCCCCACCGACATGCAGGCCCAGTTCATGGCCATCAACGCGGTGGCCGACGGTACGGCGGTGATGCGGGAGACCATTTTCGAGAACCGCTTCATGCACGCCGTGGAACTCCAGCGCCTGGGCGCCGACATCAAGATCGACGGCAACACCGCCTTCGTCACGGGCGTCGAGAGCTTGCAGGGCGCCACCGTCATGGCCACCGACCTGCGCGCCTCCGCCAGCCTGGTCATCGCCGGCCTGGTGGCCGAGGGCGAAACCCACATCGAGCGCATCTACCACCTGGACCGGGGGTATGAACACATCGAGCGGAAGATGGGGGCGCTGGGGGCCAGGATTCGACGGGAGAAGGCCTGAGAAAGCCAGGCAAGACAGGACGTGTACGTGCTAGGATGCAACCACGTACATCATGCGAGGTTTGCCATGGAAACCGTCACCCTCACCGCCTTGAGGCAAAACATCTTTCAGCTTGCGGATCAGGTTCTTGAAACCGGCGAGCCGGTGGTCATCGAGCGCAACGGCCGGCACTTGCTGCTGGTCGCCGAGCGCCCCAGGCTGGATCTCAGTAAATTGCCGCGCCGCAAGCTGTTCAACGGCGACCCCGAGGAACTCGTAAACGCCAAAACCTGGGATGAAGCCGAATGGGGCGAACCGAACAACCTCGGCTAGTTCACCTCGACACCCATGTGGTGATCTGGCTCTATGAGGGCAGGGACGAGCAATTCTCACCCGCGGCAAGGGCCTGCATCGAGCGAGGCCCGTGTTGCATTTCACCCATGGTGCGACTGGAGTTGCAGTACCTCTATGAGGTCGGCCGCAATGCCCTCGATGCCGAGACCGTTCTGACCGCGCTGCGCCAGATCATGGACCTCGGCATCGCGCGCGCGGATTTCGATGCGGTCGTGCAGTCGGCGCTGTCGCTCACCTGGACGCGCGATGCCTTCGATCGTTTGATTGCCGCGCACGCCCAGTACGACGGTGCCGTGCTGGTCACACGCGATCAGCGGATCAGGGAGCACTTCGGGGGGGCGCTGTGGTGAGGCCGGAAGACAAAAATCGGGGTGCGGGCGAAGGTGCCTGGCTTTCGAGCACTGTCACCGTTGCTGAGTACAAGCGGTTGGAAAAAGAAGCCGATGCCGGGAGCGCTCAGGCCAGGCAATCTATAGGATTTCTATGAGTCAAATCACCCTCGCCCTGTCGAAGGGCCGCATCTTCGACGAAACCCTGCCCCTGCTGGCGGCGGCGGGCATCACGCCGAGCGAGAGCCCGGAGACCTCGCGCAAGCTGATCATCGGCACCAACCGGCCGGACGTGCGCCTCATCATCGTGCGCGCCACCGACGTGCCCACCTACGTCCAGCACGGCGCCGCCGACCTGGGGATAGCCGGCAAGGACGTGCTCATCGAGCACGGCGGCGAGGGGCTGTACCAGCCGGTGGACCTGAACATCGCCAAGTGCCGGATGATGGTCGCCACGCCTGTCGGCTTCGATTACGAGGCCGCGGTGCGCCGGGGCGCCCGCCTGCGGGTGGCCACCAAGTACGTGCAGACCGCGCGCCTGCATTTCGCGCAAAAGGGCGTGCACGTGGATCTCATCAAGCTCTACGGTTCCATGGAACTGGCGCCTCTGGTGGGCCTGGCCGACGTCATCGTCGATTTGGTTTCCACCGGCGGCACCCTCAAGGCCAACAACCTGGTGGCGGTGGAGGAGATCATGAGCATCAGCTCCCGCCTGGTGGTCAACCAGGCGGCCATGAAGCTCAAGCACGACAGCCTGCAACCCATCATCGAGGCCTTCCGGGGGGCGGTGCGCCCCTGAGTTGAATCCCGAAAAACCCGGGCATGCCAACCCTTGCCGCATTGCGGCATGGCTATAATTCATTTCCCGCCGGATTTTCTCGTCACGCTCCCCTCTTCCCCGCCGAGAGCCCGCTCATGACCGACGTCACCATGACCCGACTCGATGCCGCCGCGCCCGACTTCCGGGCGCGCCTCGCGTCGCTGCTGGCCTTCAACGATGCCACCGACAGCGCCGTGCGGAACGCCGTCTCCGACATCCTGGCCGGGGTGCGCGCCCGCGGCGACGCGGCGGTGCTGGAATACACCGCCCGCTTCGATCGCCTGAACGCGCCGGACATGGCCAGCCTGGAACTGGGCAAGGCCGAGCTGGAAGCGGCCCGGGAAAAACTGCCCCTGCGCCTGGAAAAGGCGCTGAAGGCCGCCGCCGAGCGGGTCCGCGTCTACCACGAGCGCCACCGCCTGGAATCCTGGACCTATACCGAGGCGGACGGCACGGTGCTGGGCCAGCAGGTCACCGCCCTGGACCGGGTCGGTTTGTACGTGCCCGGCGGCAAGGCGGCCTATCCCTCCTCGGTGCTGATGAACGCGATTCCCGCCAAGGTGGCCGGGGTGAAGGAACTCATCATGGTGGTGCCCACCCCGGACGGGGTGCGCAACGACCTGGTGCTGGCGGCGGCCCTGGTATCCGGCGTCGACCGCGTGTTCACCATCGGCGGTGCCCAGGCGGTGGCGGCCCTGGCCTACGGCACCGCCAGCATCCCCCAGGTGGACAAGATCGTCGGCCCCGGCAACGCTTACGTGGCCGAGGCCAAGCGCCGGGTGTTCGGCATCGTCGGCATCGACATGATCGCCGGTCCCTCGGAAATCCTGGTGATCTGCGACGGCAAGACCCATCCGGACTGGATCGCCATGGACCTGTTCTCGCAGGCCGAGCACGACGAGCTGGCCCAGTCGATTCTCATCTCCCCCGACGCCGCCTTCCTGGACGCGGTGCAGGCCAGTGTGCGCAAGCTCCTGCCCACCCTGCCGCGCCAGGACGTCATCTCCGCCTCCATCGGCAACCGGGGCGGCCTGATCCACTGCCGCGACCTGGCCGAGGCCGCCGCGATTGCCAACTTCATCGCCCCCGAACACCTGGAGTTGTCGGTGGCAGAGCCCGATGCCCTGCTGCCCCTCATCCGCCACGCCGGCGCCATCTTCATGGGCCGCAACACTTGCGAGGCCCTGGGCGACTACTGCGCCGGCCCCAACCACGTCCTGCCCACCTCGCGCACGGCGCGTTTCTCTTCGCCCCTGGGGGTCTACGACTTCCAGAAGCGCTCCAGCCTGATCCACGTCTCCGAGCAGGGCGCCAGGAGCCTGGGCGAGATCGCCAGCGCCCTGGCCTACGGCGAGGGTCTGCAGGCGCACGGCCGTTCCGCCGAATACCGGATGGGGCGCTGACCGACACGAGAAGCCGCCGCGGGGCGCCCCGCGCCCCGCGGAATCCGGTATCTTTCGGGCTCGAGCCCACGCCATGACCCCCGAACAACTGATCCGCCCCGAAATCCTGGCCCTGTCCGCCTATCACGTCGCCGACGCCAGCGGCCTGGTCAAGCTGGACGCCATGGAGAACCCCTACCGGCTGCCGGAAGCGCTGCGCTGGGAACTGGGCGGCCTGCTCGCCGACGCGCCCGTCAACCGCTACCCGGATCCGCGCGGCCGCGAGCTCCAGCAGGCCCTGCGCCGAGCCTTCGACTTTCCCGCGGAACAGGACATCCTGCTCGGCAACGGTTCCGACGAATTGATCCAGATCCTGGCCATGGCGCTGGCCAGGCCCGGCGCCACCCTGCTGGCGGTGGAGCCGTCCTTCGTCATGTATCGCCTGATCGCCGGATTTACCGGCATGCGATACGTCGGTGTGCCTCTCAAGGCGGACTTTTCCCTGGACGAGGCCGCCATGCTGGAGGCCCTGGAGCGGGAGGAGCCGGCCCTGACCTTTCTGGCCTATCCGAACAATCCCACCGGCAATGCCTTCTCGCGCGACGCCCTGGATCGCATCATCCGCGCCGCGCCGGGGCTGGTGGTGGTGGACGAGGCCTATCACGCCTTCGCCGGCGGGCTGTCGGTGATGGATGCCCTGGGCCGCCATGACAACCTGCTGCTGCTGCGCACCGTTTCCAAGCTCGGCCTCGCGGGCCTGCGCCTGGGCATGCTGGTGGGGGCGCCGGCCTGGATCCGCGAACTCGACAAGGTACGCCTCCCCTATAATGTCAACGTCCTCACCCAGGTGGCGGCCCGTTATGCCCTGGACCACGTGGACACGCTGCAAGCCCAGGCGGCCATGCTGGTCGAGGAGCGCGGGCGGCTGATGCGGGCCTTGTCCAGCCTCGACGGTGTGCAGGTGTTCGACAGCGCCGCGAATTTCATCCTCTTCCGGGTGGCCGACGCGCCCCGCGTGTTCGCCGGCATGCAGGCGCGCGGCGTGCTGATCAAGAATCTGCACGGCGGCCACCCCCTGCTGGACAACTGTCTGCGGGTGACCGTGGGCGCGCCGGAAGAGAACGCAGCCTTCCTCGCCGCCCTGGGCGCCGAGTTGAAAACCGAGTAGGGAAGCCGAGCAGGAACACCGACATGCCGCGAATCGCCGAAGTGCAGCGCAACACGCTGGAAACCCGCATCACCGTCAAGCTCGATCTCGACGGCTCCGGCCGCTGCGCGTTCCGCACCGGTCTGCCCTTCCTGGAGCACATGCTGGATCAGGTCGCCCGGCATGGCCTGATCGATCTGGACATCGACGCCGAGGGCGACCTGCATATCGACGCCCATCACACCGCCGAGGATCTCGGCATCACCCTCGGACAGGCCGTGGCCCGCGCCCTCGGCGACAAGAAGGGCATCCGCCGCTACGGCCACGCCTACGTGCCCCTGGACGAGGCCCTGTCGCGTGTGGTGATCGACCTCTCCGGCCGGCCCGGCCTGGAGTTCCACGTGGCATTCAGCCGCGCCCGCATCGGCGACTTCGACGTCGACCTGTTCCGCGAGTTTTTCCAGGGCTTCGTCAACCACGCCGGCGTCACCCTGCACGTCGACTGCCTGCGCGGCGTCAACGCCCACCATCAGGCGGAAACCGTGTTCAAGGCCTTCGGCCGCGCCCTGCGCATGGCGGTGGAGGCCGACGCGCGCTTGGGGGATGCCATGCCTTCGACAAAGGGCACGCTGTAATGCCGGACATCGCCGTCATCGACTACGGCATGGGTAATCTGCATTCGGTGCGCAAGGCCCTGGAGCACGTCGCCCCCGGCGCCGAGGTGGTGGTCACCGATGACGCCGCCCTGATTTCCGCCGCCGCCCGCGTGGTCTTTCCCGGCCAGGGCGCGGCGCCGGACTGCATGGCGGAGATCGAAGCCCACGGCCTGCGCGCGGCCATCCTGCGGGCGGCCGCGGACAAACCCTTCCTCGGCATCTGCATGGGCCTGCAGGTGCTGTTCACGCACAGCGACGAGGGCGATACCCCCTGTCTGGGGCTCATCGCCGGCGAGGTGCGGCGCTTCCCCGACGCCGCCATGCGCGATGCCGCCGGCAACAAGCTGAAGGTGCCGCACATGGGCTGGAATAACGTCCGCCAGAGCATGCGCCATCCCCTGTGGAACGGCATCGAGGACGGCGCGCGCTTCTACTTCGTGCACAGCTACTATGCGCTGCCGGCCGAGCCCGGCGTCACCGCCGGCGAGAGCAGCTACCCTTTCCCCTTCACCTGCGCGGTGGCCCGCGGCAACCTGTTCGCGGTGCAGTTCCACCCCGAGAAAAGCGCGGCCGCGGGGCTGCGTCTCCTGCAAAACTTCGTGTCCTGGGACGGCAATCCGAGGTAAGCCATGCTCATCATTCCCGCGATCGATCTCAAAGACGGCCAGTGCGTGCGCCTCAAGCAGGGCGAGATGGACAGCGCCACGGTGTTTTCCAGCAACCCCGCCGACATGGCCGCGCAGTGGCTGCAGGCGGGCGCCCGCCGCCTGCACCTGGTCGACCTCAACGGCGCCTTCGCCGGCAAGCCGGTGAACGAAGCGGCGATCAAGGCCATCGTCAATACGGTGGGGGACGACATTCCCGTGCAACTGGGCGGCGGCATCCGCGACCTGGACACCATCGAGCGCTACCTGGATGACGGCATCACCTACGTCATCATCGGCAGCGCGGCGGTGAAGAATCCGGGCTTTCTGCACGACGCCTGTACCGCCTTCCCCGGCCACATCATCGTCGGCCTGGATGCCAGGGACGGCAAGGTGGCGGTCGAAGGCTGGTCCAAGGTGACCCACCACGACGTCATCGACCTGGCCAGGAAATTCCAGGACTACGGCGTCGAAGGCGTGGTCTACACCGACATCGGCCGCGACGGCATGCTCTCCGGGGTGAACATCGAAGCCACCGTGCAACTGGCCCAGGCCCTGACCATCCCGGTCATCGCCAGCGGCGGCATCACCAACCTCGACGATGTGCGCCGGCTCAGCGCGGTCGAGAGCGAAGGCATCATGGGCGCCATCACCGGCCGCGCCATCTACGAGGGTACCCTGGACTTCGCCGCCGCCCAGGCCCTGGCCGACGAGCTTTCCGGCAAATAACGGCCATGGCCCAGAGAAGACACGCTGGAGTATGAGAGTCACGGCCGTTTCCCTCACCCCCAACCCCCGCTCCGCGCCCCACGGCTGGCGATGCATCGCCAGCCGGCTGCGAGGGCGGAA
>JBBIIR010000062.1:0-9136 GCA_037446455.1 Hydrogenophilales bacterium
GCGCTTACAAGAGCGTGACCGACATCGCGCAGGCCGAAGACCTGATGCCGACCACCGTCGGCCGGATGATGCGCTTGGCGCGCCTCGCCCCGGACATCGTCGAACAGTTGATGGCGGGGTGCCAGCCACGGCGGTTGACATTGCTGTGGCTGATGCGAAACGACATTCCGGCACTTTGGCCCGAGCAGCGTCAGATGGTCGAACAGTTCAGGTAGGAGGCACGATGTCCAGAAAACACTACGGCAAGCAGACGGGCCGCCCCCTCACCCACGAGCTCCCGGCCCCTGCCGGTGGCGTGCGGCTCGAAACCTTCGTGCCCTGGACACTGGTCAAGCGCGGCTACAAGAAGCAGGCGATCACGCCGCTGGATGCGCCGCAGGAATTCCAGTCGGAGGCCACCCGGGAGCGGGAAGCGCGGGCGGCGGCGCAGGACACCGCGCTGATGCGGGCACTCGGGCTGGCGCACCACTGGCAACGCCTGCTTGACGAGCAGCGGGCGACGTCGGTCGCCGAGATCGCCGAGGCCGAGGGCGTGGACGCGACGCAGGTGCGCCGGGTCATGCGGCTGACCCTGTTGGCCCCGGAGGTCGTGGAGCGGCTGGCGGGCTCGCCCGACGCCGTGCTGGAGAAGGTGATGCGCCGCCCCTGGCCCAACGGCTGGAGCGACCAGATGCGGGTGCTCGCGCCGCCCGTGTGACGGCGTCGATCCCGTATCCAGCAACCGCCTTCGGGCGGTTTTTTGCGCCTGCCCGGCTCTCGGTCGCCACCGCTACAGGAATTGCCAGCCACAACCGGTCGCCCGCAAACCCGCGCCAACACAGGAGGTGCCCTCGCGAACGCTCGCGAGACTACCAGAGAAAACGGAGAACGGAGAGGCGTCGGCGGAGGGGAAAACGCAGGGTTCGGAGGGGTGACGCGCGCGAGGCGAATCGGTGAAGCCCCGCCAGAACTGGGGCATACGGCAGACGTGAAAAAGCCCGAAACGGGTTCGGGCTTTTGGAATTGGTGGCCAGGGGCGGAATCGAACCGTCGACACGCGGATTTTCAATCCGCTGCTCTACCAACTGAGCTACCTGGCCTGATTGAGCGGTCGGGAATGCCGACCGAAAGAAGGCGCGCATTTAAGCGTGAAAGCTTGCGGCGCGTCAAGGCTGGCGCAGGCGGGTCGGTGCGCGGGAGGGCGGGTCGGGCAGGAAGCCCGCCGGGCAATACCCGACTATTTGACTCGGTCTTGTGCGGCCGCGTGGCGGCTGGCACACTAGCGCTCCATTACTGAACGCTAATAAAGGAGTTGCCATGGGCGGCCTGACGCCAGACACCCCGATCCCGACCGAGATCAAGCTGCACAAGCAATCCCGCATCCTGGAAGTGGCTTTCAACGATGGCAGTCATTTCAACCTGCCCTGCGAATACCTGCGGGTTTTCTCCCCCTCGGCCGAGGTGCGCGGCCACGGCCCCGGCCAGGAAGTCCTGCAGGTCGGCAAGAAATACGTGGAGATCAACGCCATCGAGCCGGTCGGCCAGTACGCGGTGGTGCTGGTGTTCTCCGACGGCCATGATTCCGGCATCTTTTCCTGGGACTACCTCTACGACCTCGGCCGCAAGCAGGATTTCTACTGGCAGGCCTACCTGCGCCGCATGGAGGAGGCGGGGGAATCCCGCGAGCCCAAGTCGCTGGTGTGAGCCACGCCGCGCTGGCCTCGGCCATCGCCGCGGCCACCGGCCGAGGCTTCGAGGCGGCGCGCGCGACGGCCGTCGGCGGTGGCTGCATCAACCGCGGCCTGGTGCTGGAAGGTCGCGATGGCCGGCGTTTTTTCGCCAAGCTCAACGATGCCCGTCACGCCGAAATGTTTGCCGCCGAGGCGGAAGGCCTGCGCGAAATGGAGGCGGCGGCGGCCATCCGCGTGCCGCGCGCGATCACGCACGGGGTGGCGGGGGCGGAGGCCTATCTGGTGCTGGAATGGCTGCCCCTGGGCGGCACGGGAAGCGGCGCCGAGCTCGGCCGCGGGCTGGCCGCCCTGCATCGCGTCAGCGGACACAGCCATGGCTGGCGGCGCGACAACACCATCGGCGCCACGCCACAACACAATGCGCCGAATTCCGACTGGGTGGCCTTTTTCCGCGAGCATCGCCTGGGTTTCCAGTTGCGGCTCGCGCGCGAACGGCAGGCGCCGGGCGAACTGATCGACCTGGGTGAGCGGCTGCTGGCGGACATGCATGTCTTCTTCGCCGCGCATCGGCCGACGCCCAGCCTGCTGCACGGCGATCTCTGGGGGGGCAATTACGGATACGCCGACGGCGAGCCGGTACTGTTCGATCCGGCGGTGTATTACGGCGACCGCGAGACCGACCTGGCCATGAGCGAACTGTTCGGCGGCTTCCCGGCCGATTTCCGGGCGGCCTACCGGGAGGCCTGGCCGCTGGACGCGGGATACGCGACACGCAGGACGCTGTACAACCTGTATCACGTGCTCAACCACTTCAACCTGTTCGGCGGCGGCTATGCCGGACAGGCGCGGGCGATGATGGCCGGCCTGCTGGCGGAGACGCGCTGACAGCAGGCAGGCGGATGCTTCGCGGTTCATCCACGCAGATTGAACAGGGTTTGCCCGATCGGACGTTTTTGTGGATAATCGCCCGCTTTCCAGGTTTCCTTTCCAGGTAACGCATCATGAAAGCCGGCATCCATCCCGATTACCACGAGATTACCGTGACCTGCAGTTGCGGTAATACCTTCACCACCCGCTCGACCATGAACAAGGCGCTGCACGTGGAAGTCTGCTCCGCTTGCCACCCTTTCTATACCGGCAAGCAGAAGATCGTCGACACCGCCGGCCGCGTCGAGAAGTTCCGCCAGAAGTACGGCATCGCCAAGAAGTGAGGCGCTACCCGCGCATCCCCGAGAGGCAGCCGCGCGCTGCCTTTTTTGTTCTAGAGCCTATTTCAGTAGGGATCATGCCCCGCGTTGAGACCAGGAACGGATGGATGCAAGGCGCGACGCGCCGGCCATGGTCATTCCATGGCCAAGCGCCGCAACGCCGCAGACGCCGTTCCTGGCCTCAACCCGAAGGGCCGCTGGTGTGCGGGCGCATTGCCGCGTTGCGGGTGGCTTGTTTGGAACGACCAAACCGCGCCACCCGCGCCTTGCACTGCATCCCGCACACCAGCGGCGCGGGGCATGAGCCCTACTGAAATAGGCTCTTAGCCCAGCGCCCATGAACCCCACGCCCCGCGCCAACCAGTTCTGGCTCATCGTCCTGGCCGCGCTCTGGGCGTTTTACGGACTGGTGGGCCGCGATGCCTGGAAGGGCGAGGAGGCGCTGGCGCTGGCCGCAGTGCTGGACTGGCTGGCCGGCACCTCCAGCGCCTGGGCCACGCCCGCTCCCCTGTACACCCTGGTCGCCGGGTTGACGGCGCAACTCGCCGGCGGCCATTGGGATGTCCAGGACGGCGCCCGCCTGGCCAGCGGCCTGTTCACCCTGCTGGCGCTGCTGTTCGCCGGCATGACCGCCCGTTCCCTGCACGGTCCCGGCCATGGCGCCGCCGCCGTGCTCGCCCTGATCGGCTGCATGGGCCTGATGCTGCGCGTGCACGCCCTGTTGCCGGAAACCGCCCTGCTGGCCGGCTGGTCGGCCCTGCTCTACGGCGTCGCGGCGGCCCGTCAGCATGCGCGGCGGGGCGCCGTGGTCATCGCCCTGGCCCTGGCCGTCCTCAGCCTCGGCCTGCGTGGCGTGCTGGACCTTGTCGCCGGCCTGCTGGTGGTCGGCCTGCCCCTGCTCTCGGCGCCTTGGCGCACCCGCGAGTACCGGCGCGCCGCCCTCGCCGGCGTCGGCCTGGCGCTGGCCATCATCGCCGTCTGCCTGGGCTTGCTGGCCGGCTTCGACCTGCTGCGCGACTGGCTGCATTTCCATGGACCGGGTCGCTATGCGCTGACGGAACTGCCGACCGGTCCCTATTCCCAATTGGCCTGGTTCGCCTGGCCGCTATGGCCGCTGGCGGCCTGGGCGGTATGGCACGCCCACCGCAAACTGGCGAGGACGCCGGAACTGCACCCCAGCCTCATCGCCCTCGCCGTGCTGCTGCTGACCGTGCCTTTTCCCATCGCCTCGCGCGATGGCGCGCTGCTGCTGGTGATGCTGCCCCTGGCCGCCCTGGCGGCGTTCGCGGTGAACAACCTGCGGCGCGGCGCCGCCCAGGCCTTCTACTGGTTCGGCGTGCTCTGCCTGCTGTTCTTCAGCCTGACAGCCTGGGTGTACTTCTCCGCCATCGAATGGGGCATGCCCACCCGTCTGGCCCTGCATCTCGCCAAGCTCGCGCCCGGCTATGCGGCGGGCTCGGTGGAAACCGGCGCCTTGCTGTTCGCGCTGGCCGTCAGTCTGCTCTGGCTGATCGCCATCCCCCTGTTTCCGCGCGCGAAAACGCGCCCCCTCCTGGTCTGGGCGACGGGCATGGCGCTGCTCTGGATCCTCGTCGCCACCCTGTTTCGTCCGTGGGCGGAGCACAACTGGGGCTACCGCCCGCTGATCGCCGACATGGCCCGCCATCTGCCCCAGGGCGCCTGCCTCGATGCGCGCGTGGATGCCCCCATGCAGGTGATGCTGCGCTATCACCTGGCGCCGCCCGCGCAAGCCGATTGCGCCTGGACCCTGCGCCTGGTGGAACGCCGCGCCGCGCGTGCCGGGGCGGGCGAGGCGGAGGCCGCGCAAGTGCTCTGGGAAGGCTTCCGGCCACGCCACAAGTCGCAGGTCTACCGTCTGCAGAAACATGGCGGCGAATGACCTTGCGCCGGTCACCGGCATCGTCCTCGCGGGCGGCCTGGCGCGCCGCTTCAGGGGCGAGGACAAGGGTCTCATCGAGCTCGCCGGGCGTCCGCTGGCGGGCTGGGTCGCGGACGGCCTGCGCGGCCGCGTCGCCGAAATCGTCGTCAGCGCCAACCGCAATCTGCCGGGCTATGCCCGCCTGGGCCACACCGTGGTGCCGGACCGTTTGCCGGATTACCCCGGACCGCTCGCCGGCCTGCTGGCCGCCGCCGCCACCGCCCAGCGGGAGTGGCTGCTGACGGTGCCCTGCGACGCGCCTTTCCTGCCGCTGAACCTAGCCAGCCATCTGCTGGCGCATGCGCGCGCCGCCACCGTTCCGCTGGCCCGCGCCGCCGACGAGACCGGCACGCATTACGCCATCATGCTGGCGCACCGCGACCTGATGGACGACCTGCGCGACTACGTCGACGAGGGCGGCCGGCGGGTGCGGGACTGGCAGGCGCGGCATGCCTGCGAAACCGTGTACTTCGGCGACGATGCCTACGCCTTCCTCAACGTGAACACGCCGGAAGACCTGAGAACCGCGGAGCGGGTCGCGCATCGCTATCCCCGCTGAACCGGAACCCGTCATGAATCCCGCGCAACGCATCCTGGTCGCCCTCATCCGCTTCTATCAGTTGGCGCTGTCGCCCTTCGTCGGCAACCAGTGCCGTTTCACCCCCACCTGCTCGCAATACGCACGCGAAGCCGTGGAACGGCATGGCGCTTTGCGCGGGAGCTGGCTCGCCGTGCGCCGCGTCTTCCGCTGTCATCCCTGGCACCCGGGCGGGCACGATCCGGTACCATGACGGAGTGAGATGCTTCACCATTTCAGGCGCCGGCTTCTGGTATGCTGAAGCGCTGATAACGATTTAGGGCAAGGTGGTGTTCTCCTTTTTCCGCAAGGACAAACCGGACGACCTGAAGGCCTTTCTGCGCGAGGCCCAGCCCGAGTTCGGCCCGGGCACGGAGTACACCCAGGCCAAGCCGCCCGCGAAAGACCTCAGCTCCGGTATCGAGGTGCAGGAAGCCATGGGTGGCCTCGCTGCGGAACTGGAGGAAGCCGCCGTGCTGTACGCCAACGGCAAGATCGGCGAAACCGCGGCCCTGCTCAACCGCTACCTGCTCGACCATCCGGACAACCGCGACCCCCTGCCCTGGTACATGCTGTTCGACCTCTACGAGGCCAGCGGCCAGGCCGAGCCGTTCGAGGACGCCGCCGTCGATTTCGCGGTCAAGTTCGAGCGCTCCCCACCCACCTGGTCGCCGCGCAACCGCCCGCAGGCCGCCAGCCTGCCGGCGCCGGTCATGGTCTATGGGGAGAAATACGGCAGCCTGGAACGCGTCAAGCAGGGCCGCTTCATGCAGGATGCCGGGAAGGCGCCTTACGTCAGGCTGGATTTCTCCAAGACCCAGGCGCCGGACGAGGACACCGCGCATGCCCTGCTCGACGACATCGTGCGGCTCAATGACATGAAGAAGCCCATCGAGTTGATCGGCGGGCCCGGCTTCTCCGTGCGTCTCGACGCCGCCCGCCAGGGCGGCCGGCTGACCGAGGCGGGCTGGTTCCTGCTGCTGGCGATCCTGCAACTGCTGGGCCGGCAGGACGACTTCGAGAATATCGCCGTCGACTACGCCGTCGCCTTCGAGGTCTCGCCGCCGTCCTACACGCCGCCGCGCGACGTGCCGACGCGCTCCGGCGGCGCTCCGGCGGCGGCGGAAGCGAGCGAGGATGGCTTCGCGCTGAGCGGCAGCATCGTCCCCGGCAACGAGGGACAGTTCCTCGCCCTGAAAAAGTTCGCCAGCGGGCGGCAACGCGTGGAAATCGATTTGTCCCAGGTCATCCGCATCGACTTCGCGGTCATCGGCATGCTGCTGGAGACCCTGATCGAACTCTCCCAGGCCGGCTGCAAGGTCCTGTTCAAGAACGGCAACGAGCTGGTCAACACCCTGCTGCAGATCGTCGGCGTCAACCAGTTCGCCATGATCCTCGGCCGCACCCGCGCCTGATCGCGGCGGACTCCCGCGCATGGAACAATTCCACGGCACCACCATCCTCTCGGTCCGGCGCGGCGAGGCGGTCGCCATGGGCGGCGACGGCCAGGTCACCCTCGGCAACATCGTCATCAAGGCCGGCGCGCGCAAGGTCCGCAGGCTCTATCAGG
Source organism: Hydrogenophilales bacterium (assembly GCA_037446455.1). Classification (GTDB taxonomy): domain Bacteria; phylum Pseudomonadota; class Gammaproteobacteria; order Burkholderiales; family Thiobacillaceae; genus PFJX01. The sequence continues at coordinate 6,965 of JBBIIR010000062.1, forward strand.
ATCGCATCCTGGCCGGTTTCGCCGGCGGCACGGCGGACGCCTTCACCCTGTTCGAACGTTTCGAGGCCAAGCTGGAGAAGCACCAGGGCCATCTGGTCAGAAGCGCGGTGGAACTGGCCAAGGACTGGCGCACCGATCGCATGCTGCGCCGCCTGGAAGCCATGCTGGCGGTCGCCGACCGCGCCAGCACCCTGATCATCACCGGCGCCGGCGACGTGCTGGAACCGGAACTGGGCATCGCCGCCATCGGCAGCGGCGGCGCCTTCGCGCAATCCGCCGCGCGGGCCTTGCTCGAGCACACCGACCTGGACCCGGAAAGCATCGTGCGGGAAGCCATCGGCATCGCCGCCGACGTCTGCATCTACACCAACCGCAACCTCACGCTGGAAACCCTGTAGAAGACGCAAGGGGCAAGATGCAAGAGACAAGGTCCGAGCGCGGACATCTTGTAACTTGAATCTTGCCTCTTATATCTGTCACTCCCTGACCGGCCGTTTCGCCAGTTTCCGCTGCAAGGTGCGGCGGTGCATCTTCAAGGCCCGCGCCGTGGCCGACAGGTTGCCGTCGTGTTCCGCCAGCACCTTCTGGATGTGCTCCCATTCCAGCCGGTCCACCGACATCGGTTCCTCCGGCGCGGCGGCGTCCGGATCGCCCTCGATGCGGCCCAGTGCCTGAAGGATTGCATCGACGCCCGCCGGCTTCGGCAGGTAGTGGACCGCCCCCAGCTTGATCGCCTCCACCGCCGTGGCGATGCTGGCATAGCCGGTCAGCAGGAGGATGCGGATGCCGGCATGCGCCGCGATCAGCGGCGGGATCAGGCGCAGGCCGGAATCGGCGGCCAGGCGCAGATCCAGCACGGCGGCGTCGAAGCGCCGTGGCCGCGGCGCCAGGGCCGCCTCGCCATCGGCCGCGACGACCACCTCGTGGCCGCGCCTGGCCAGGGCGCGGGCCAGGGTTTCGGCAAACACCGCGTCGTCGTCCACCACCAGGATATGCCAGGCCTTCATGCGCCGGCCTCGCGGACGGGAATGCGGATGCTGGAGACCACGCCGCCGCCCGCTCTGGGCGCCACCTCCAGGCCACCGCCCAGGCGCTCCAGCCCGGCCCGGGCGAGATCCAGCCCAACGCCCCAACCGGGCGTGGTCGCTTCCGCGTCGAGTCCGCCGCCCCGGTCGGCAACGCGCAGCACGAGACGCTCGCCTTCCATGCCAGCTTCCACTTCGATGTCGGTTCCGCCAGCCTGGGCGGCGTTGTTGAGCAGCGTCACCAGGGCCGCCTCCAGCGCGGCATCGGCCCCGATGTCGGGCAACCCCGCGGCCACCTCCAGCTTCACGCGCATCCGGGGCCACATCAGGCCCCAGTGTTCCAGCACCCCGGCGAGCCAGTCCGCCGTCCGTACCCGCGATCCCCCACCCTCCCGGTTCCTGGCGGCTTGGGCAAGCCGGGCCAGCACGCTCTCCATGCGGTTCAACTGGCCCGACAACAGGGTGAGGGAAGGATCCAGCTCGTCGTCGCCGGCATAATCGCGGCGCAACTCATCCAGAGTGATGCGGGCGGAGGCCAGCGGCGTGGCCAGATCGTGCGCCGCAGCGGCGGCCTGCAGGCCGAGGGCGAACAGATGCTCGTCGCGCAGGCGCCGCTCGCGGGCTTCGGCCAGTTCGGCGTCGCGCCGGCGCAGGGTGGCCGCCAGGCGCCCGGCGAAGGCCGCCACCAGGGCGGCGGTAAACAGGAAATTGAGCCACATGCCGGTCAGGTGCAGGTCTACCGCGTCGGCCGACGACACCGGGATATCCAGCGGCACGTAATAGCGCATGAGCAGGGTATAGAGCGCGCCCACCCAGGCGGCCATGCTCCATGCGTGGAACGCGGGCAGACTGACCGCGGCGAGGATGAGCGGCACCAGCAGCAGCGAAATGAAGGGATTGGCATAGCCGCCGGTGAGGTAGACCAGGGCGGCGATCACCGCCGCGTCCACCGCCAGGTGCAGCAGCACCTCGGTCGTGCCGCCGCCGCCCGCGCGCAGCCGCCAGACGGCGACGGCGTTGAGCAGGGCATGCAGGGCGACGATGAGGCCCAGCGCGGCAAGCGGCGGACCCGCCCGCAGCCCCCCCACCAGCAGGCCAATGCCCGCCGCCTCGGCCAGCACCAGCGCGGCGCGCGTGACGATCAGGC
>JBBIIR010000063.1:0-9034 GCA_037446455.1 Hydrogenophilales bacterium
CCCAGAGGCGGACCACTACCCATCAGACCGCTCCGGCGAGGAGTTTTGCAAGAGGCTCGAGTTATTAGCGGTACACGTGAGCAACCGCTGTTAAATCCCCCCTACCCCCTTTAGGAAAGGGGGGATAGCACTCCCAGCCTACGCAGCTTGCGTGCCCGCCGTATTGCGCAGGCGGATGTGCAGTTCGCGCAACTGTTTCTCGTCCACCGCGTTGGGGGCGTCGGTCATCAGGCAGGAGGCGCGCTGGGTCTTGGGGAAGGCGATGACGTCGCGGATGGATTCGGCGCCGGTCATCAGGGTGACCAGGCGGTCGAGGCCGAAAGCCAGCCCGCCGTGCGGCGGGGCGCCGTATTTGAGGGCGTCGAGCAGGAAGCCGAACTTGTTGCGACGCTCTTCCTCGCCGATGTTGAGGGCGGCGAACACCTTCTCCTGCACTTCTTCGCGGTGGATACGGATGGAGCCGCCGCCCACTTCCCAGCCGTTGAGGACCATGTCGTAGGCCTTCGACAGGGCCTTGCCGGGATCGCTGGTAAGGAACTGCTCGTGGCCGTCCTTGGGACCGGTGAAGGGGTGGTGCAGGGCGTCCCAGCGGCTTATTTTCGTTTCCGGGTCTTCGTTGAACTCGAACATGGGGAAGTCCACCACCCACAACGGCGCCCAGGCGCGGCCGTCGACGTAGCCCTTCTCGTGGCCGATCTTGGCGCGCAGGGCGCCGAGGGCGTCGTTGACGATCTTGGCCTTGTCGGCGCCGAAGAACAGGATGTCGCCGTCCTCGGCGCCGGTGCGGGCGAGGATCTCGGCCAGGGCCGCGTCATGCAGGTTCTTGACGATGGGGGATTGCAGGCCGTCGCGGCCCTTGGCCTTTTCGTTGACCTTGATGTAGGCCAGGCCCTTGGCGCCGTAGATCTTGACGAACTCGGTCCAGGCGTCGATCTCGCCGCGGCTGAACTCGCCGCCTTTCGGCACGCGGATGGCGGCGACGCGGCCGTTGCCGGCGTTGGCGGGGCCGGAGAAGACCTTGAAGTCCACGTCCTGCATGACGTCGGTGAGCTCGGTGATTTCCAGGGTCACGCGCATGTCCGGCTTGTCGGAGCCGTAGCGGGACATGGCTTCGGCGAAGGTCATGCGCGGGAAGGGGTCGGGCAGCTCGATGTCCTGGGCGGCCTTGAATACGTCGCGGATCATGCCCTCGACCAGGGTCATGACGTCGTTCTCCTCGACGAAGGACATTTCCAGGTCGACCTGGGTGAATTCCGGCTGGCGGTCGGCGCGCAGGTCCTCGTCGCGGAAGCATTTGACGATCTGGAAGTAGCGGTCGTAGCCCGCCACCATCAGGAGCTGCTTGAACAGCTGCGGCGACTGCGGCAGGGCGTAGAACATGCCGTCGTGCACGCGCGAGGGCACCAGGTAGTCGCGCGCGCCCTCGGGGGTGGAACGGGTCAGCATCGGCGTCTCGATGTCCATGAAGCCGTGCCGGTCCAGGAAGTCGCGCATCAGCTTGGCCACCCGGTAGCGCAGGCGCATGTTGTGCTGCATGGGCTCGCGGCGCAGGTCCAGGTAGCGGTATTGCAGGCGGATGTTCTCGTTGATGTTGTCCTCGTCCATCTGGAACGGGGGCGTCAGACTGGGGTTGAGCACTTCCAGGCTCTGGGTGAGCACTTCCACCATGCCCGTCGGCAGGTTGGGGTTCTCGGTGCCGGCGGGGCGGGCGCGCACCTTGCCGACGACCTTGAGGACGAACTCGGAGCGGGTTTCCTCCGCCACTCTGAAAGCCTCGGGGGTGTCCGGGTCGATCACCACCTGCACCATGCCTTCGCGGTCGCGCAGGTCGATGAAGATGACGCCGCCGTGGTCGCGGCGGCGGTGGGCCCAGCCGCACAGGGTGAGGGTCTGGCCGATGTGCTCGGCGTTGACGGCGCCGCAGTAATGGGTACGCATGCTGTTTTCCTAGATGAAACTCAGTCGCCCGGATAGTTGGCGATGGCGGGTTTGATGGGCGCGGACACCACGCCCATGGAGACGATGGCCTTGAAGGCGGCGTCGACGCTCATGTCCAGTTCGATGACCGCGTCGCGCCGCACGTAGAAATAGAAGCCGTTGACCGGGCTGGGCGTGGTGGGAATGAACACCGCCACGTAATCGCGCTTGAGCTGCGTGTTCACCTCGTCCGGCACATTGGTCTGGAAGGCCAGGGACCAGGCGTCCGGGTGCGGGTAATGCACCAGCAGCACCTTCTTGAAGGCCATGCCGGAACCGGTGAGCAGGCTGTCGGAGACCTGCTTGACGCTGCCGTAGATGGACTTGACCACCGGGATGCGCTTGAACACGCCCTCCCAGAACGCCACCAGGCGCTGGCCGATGAGGTTGGTGGCGAGGACGCCGGTAACGAGGATCACCGCGGCGGTGAGGATCAAGCCCAGGCCGGGCAGGCGGAAGCCCAGCCAGGACTGCGGCTGCCACTGCTCGGGCAACAGCAGCAGGCTCTGGTCGAGCAGGCCGAACAGCGCCGTCATCACCCAGACGGTGATGCCCAGCGGCACCAGGATCAGCAGGCCCGTGAGGAAGTAGCGTTTCAGCGCGGTCATCGCGGCTCACAAACAAATCGGGCAAACGCCGGCGCGTTTGCCCGATCGCGGGGGTGGCGGGAAATCAGGCCGCGCAAGCCGGGCACGCGCCGGCGCCGCACGCCGGCGACGGCGCCTCGGCCGGCTTGGCGCCGCCGTTCTTGAAGTCGGTGGCGTAGTAGCCGTTGCCCTTGAGGGCGAATCCCGCGGCGGTGAGTTGCTTGGCGAAGCTGGACTTGCCGCAGGCAGGACAATCGGTGAGCGGGGCGTCGCTCATCTTCTGCATGACATCCTGCTCGAAGCCGCAGTCGGAACACTTGTAGGCGTAGATGGGCATGGCTGACTCCTGAAAACAATCTGCGGATTATATCAATGCCAGCTTATATTTAGCCGCACCCGGGCGATTTCAAGGCGTCTTCAAGAGGTGGCCGCGTCCTCGGCCCAGGACTTGAGCAGGGGGTAGTTGATCTTGCCGGTACCCAGCACCGGCAGGTTCTCCACCACGCGAATGCGCCGGGGCAGGGCGATTTCCGGGAGCTGCTGGACCCGCGCGGCCTGGGCGAGCTGTTCCCGCGTCAGGGCGGCATCGGTGGTGAACAGCACGATGGACTCGCCGCGGCCGGGGTCGGGCACGCAGGTGGCGGCGTGCATGGCCTCGGCGGACACCGCGCGCGCGAGGCCCTCCACCACCTCCAGCGACACCATTTCCCCCGCCACCTTGGCGAAGCGCTTGAGGCGGCCGAGGATGGTGAGGTAGCCGTCGGCGTCGATTTCCGCCACGTCGCCCAGGTTGTACCAGCCCTCGCCCAGCGAAGACCAGGGCGGCGAGAGGACGCCGGGCCGGTCCGGCAGATAGTAGCCGGACAGCAGGTTGCGGCAGCGCACGTGCAGTTCGCCGCCGCGCGCGATGCCCTCCACCGGCAGGATGCGCGCCTCGATGCCGGGCAGCAGCGGCCCGACGGTGCCCGGCCGGTTGTTGTCGGGACGGTTCACCGACAGCACCGGCGCGGTTTCCGTGGCGCCGTAGCCTTCCAGGATGTCGACGCCGAACTGCTCGCGCCAGGTCCGGCGCACCGGTTCGGCCAGCTTTTCCGCGCCCGCCACCACGTAGCGCAGGGACTTCAGCTCGGCAGGCTCGGCATGGCGTGCGTAGTGCCCCAGGAAGGTGCTGCTGCCGAAGAGGACGGTAGCCTGTTTCTCGCCGATCAGCCTGGGGATTTCCTTGAAATGCAGGGGGCTGGGATAGAACACCAGGCGGGTGCCGCTCACCAGCGGCAGCAGGGTGCCGGCGGTGAGGCCGAAGGAGTGGAACACCGGCAGGCAGTTGAACACCTTGTCCTCGCCGCCTATGGGCAGGTAGGCGAGGATCTGCGCGACGTTGGCGAGCAGGGCGCGGTGCGACAGCACCACGCCCTTGGGCCGTCCCTCGGAACCCGAGGTGAAGATCACCACGGCGGGCGCCTCGGCGTCGCCGCGCGGCAGGGCGGCACGCGGAAACCAGAGGGCGAAGCCCATCAGCCAAAGCTTGTCGGCCCAACCGAATTCGGCGCGCATATCCTCCAGGTAGAGCAGCTTCACCCCCCGCAGCGCGGCGGCGGCCTCCTCCAGATTGGCCTTCTTCAGGAACAGGCGCGAGGTCAGCACCGTGCGTACCGTCGCGACCTCGCAGGCGGCCTGCATGCCCTCGGCGCCGGCCGTGTAGTTGAGCATGCAGGGCACGCGGCCGAAGCCGGACAGGCCGATGAGCAGGGCCACCGTCGAAGCCATGTTGGGCAGCAGCACGCCGACATGCTCTTCCGGCTGCGTCGCCTTGCAGGCCAGGCGCCCCAGGGCCAGGGTCATCTTGAGGACGTCGCCGTAGCTGTAAAGGCCCGGCTTCATGTCCTCCCACTGGCCGGCGCCGCGCCGGCCATGCCGCTCGCAGGCCGCGACCAGGGCGGAAAACAGGGTCTCGCTCACGCGGGCTCCGGCATGCCGGTGGGTTCAGCGAATCCTAGAACGGAATATCGTCGTCCATGTCGCCGAAGCCGCCTCCGGAAGCGCCCGGCTTGTCGCCGGATGGGGACGGATTGCCGCGCGGCGCGCTGTCGGCCGGCGCGTCGAACTCGGTGGCGCCGCCCCCGCCGCCGCCGCGGCTGCCCAGCATCTGCATGCGGTCGCCGCGGATCTCGGTGGTGTAGCGGTCGTTGCCGTCCTTGTCCTGCCACTTGCGCGTGCGCAGGCTGCCTTCGACGTAGATCTGGCTGCCCTTTTTCAGGTACTGGCCGCAGATTTCCGCCTGCTTGCCGAAGAAGGCGACCGAGTGCCACTCGGTGACTTCCTGCTGCTCGCCGCTGCGGTCCTTGAACTTGTCGGTGGTGGCGATGCGCAGGTTGGCGACGGCGTCGCCGCTGGGCATGTAGCGGATTTCCGGGTCGCGCCCCAGGTTGCCGATGAGAATGACCTTGTTGACCGAAGCCATGACTATCCCCCTTCAGAAATTTGCGATAACAGATGCCGAACGCCTTCCTCGTCCCAGCCGGTCTGCGCCACCTTGAGCAGGACCGCGCCCTCCTCCGCCAGCACGGTGACCGCCTCGACCCCGGCGAACACGGGCAGGGCCGCGAGCAGGCGGCCGGTGTCCGCCGCGGACAGCCGCCCGACGTGGAACATCTGCGTCTTCACCCGCGGCGGCGGTTTCATGCCCGCCGCCAGCGTCAGCCAGCCCAGCATCAGCGCGGCGCAGAAGACGAACACGGCGGCGAAACCCTGATGCTGGGCCAGCCAGCCTCCGGCCAGGCCGCCGAAGAATAACCCAAACGCCTGGCTGGCGTTGTACACCCCCATGGCGGTGCCCTTGGCCTCGGGCGGGGCGATCTTGGAGACCAGCGAGGGCAGGGTCGCTTCCAGGATGTTGAAGGCCACGAAATAGGCGAACAGGGCGGCCACCACCCCCCAGAACAGGTCCAGGGTGAAGGCCAGGCCCATCTGCGCGGCCAACATGAGGGCCACGGCGGCGACGAACACCCGCTTCAGCTCACCCCGCTTCTCGCCATAGAGGATGGCCGGCACCATGAGGGCGAAGGACAGCACCACCACCGGCAGGTACACCAGCCAGTGCCGCTCCCCCTCCAGGCCGCCCTGCACCAGGGCGATGGGCACCACCACGAACATGGCCATCTGCGCCGCGTGCAGGGCGAAGATGCCCCAGTTCAGGCGCAGCAGTTCCGGCATGCGCAGCACGTCCTTGAGGCGGGCCGGATTGGCCTCGGCGTCCGAGTGGAACGCGGTCTTGCCCGGATTCGGGGTCACGTACTTCACCACCGGGATGGCGAGCAGGGCCAGCACCCCGGTCAGCGCGAACATGCCCGGCACGCCGATCCACTTGTAGAAAGCCGGTCCCGCCGCCAGGGAAAAAGCGAAGGCCAGGCCGATGGTGGAACCGATCATGGCCATCGCCTGGGTGCGCTTCTCTTCCCGCGTCAGGTCGGCGAGCAGGGCGGTCACCGCCGCCGAGATGGCGCCGGCGCCCTGCAAGGCGCGACCCAGGATGATGCCGGCCAGGGTGTCGGCGTAGGCGGCGAGGAAACTGCCCAGGGCGAAAATGACCAGGCCGAAGATGATGACCGGCTTGCGTCCCAGCCGGTCGGAAGCCATGCCGAAGGGGATCATCAACAGCGCCTGGGTCAGGCCGTAGATGCCCAGAGCCAGCCCGATCAGGGTGTGGTCGTCGCCGCCGGGCAGGGTTTGCGCGTACAGGGCGAAGACCGGCAGGATGAGGAACATGCCCAGCATGCGCAGTCCGAAGATGCCGGCCAGCGACGCGGCGGCGCGGCGTTCGAGACGGGAGACGGGATCCGGAGCGGGCACGTTGCTTGGAGAAATCGGAAAAGGGCGAAGTTTAGAGCCTATTCCGGCAGGAAGCATGACCCTGTCCCGGACCAACCCCATTCATAGTGGTTGGACCATGGTCAGCAGGGGCTTTCCACTGAAACCACCCGTCTCCCCCCAGGCCGGCGGCTTCGACCAGGTTTGAGGCGGGCGGGAATGTTTGCGTATAGTTGGCCGTTCCTTCCCGCAAGTCCCACACCATGATCCGCGTCCGCGGCGCCCGCACCCACAATCTCAAGAACGTCAACGTCGACCTGCCGCCGCACCAGCTGGTGGTGATCACCGGCCTGTCGGGCTCGGGCAAGTCCTCGCTCGCCTTCGACACCCTCTACGCCGAGGGCCAGCGCCGCTATGTGGAATCCCTGTCGGCCTACGCCCGGCAGTTCCTGCAACTCATGGAAAAGCCCGACGTGGACCTGATCGAAGGACTCTCGCCGGCCATCTCCATCGAGCAGAAGGCCACCAGCCACAACCCCCGTTCCACCGTCGGCACGGTCACGGAAATCCACGACTACCTGCGCCTGCTCTTCGCCCGCGCCGGCACGCCGCGCTGCCCGCACCACGGCATCGAGCTGGCGGCGCAGACCGTTTCGCAGATGGTGGACACGGTGTTGCAGATGCCGGAGGACACCAAGCTGATGATCCTGGCGCCCCTGGTGGTGGGGCGGAAGGGCGAGCAGGTCGGCCTGTTCGACGAACTGCGCGCCCAGGGTTTCGTGCGTCTGCGCGTGGATGGCGAGGTGTTCGACATCGACAGCTTGCCCAGCCTGGAAAAAAACAAGAAGCACACCATCGAAGCCGTGGTGGACCGGCTGAAAGTGCGCCCGGACATGAAGCAGCGTCTCGCCGAATCCTTCGAGACCGCCCTGCGCCATTCCGAGGGCAAGGCCCTGGCGGTGGAGATGGACACGGGCAAGGAGACCCTGTTCTCCGCGAAATTTGCCTGCCCGGTATGCGACTACGCCCTGCCGGAGCTGGAACCGCGCATCTTCTCCTTCAACAACCCCATGGGCGCCTGCCCCAAGTGCGACGGTCTGGGCAGCATCACCTTCTTCGATCCGAAACGGGTGGTGGCCTTCCCCCATCTTTCCCTGGCCGCCGGCGCCATCAAGGGCTGGGACAAGCGCAACGCCTTCTTCTACCGCATGCTGGAATCCCTGGCCCTGCACTTCGGCTTCGACATCGACACGCCCTGGGAAGACCTGCCGGAAAGCCTGCGCCACATCCTGCTGCATGGCAGCGGCCGCGAGGAAATCCCCTTCCACTATCTCGGCGACGGCGGCCGCAAGGTCATCCGCCGGCACCGCTTCGACGGCGTCATCCCCAGCCTGGAGCGGCGCTACAAGGAAAGCGAGTCCCAGCTCATCCGCGAGGAACTGGCGCGCTACATCGCCACCAGCCCCTGCCCGGAATGCGGCGGCGCCCGCCTGCGCATCGAGGCGCGCAACGTCACCCTCCACGGCTGGACCCTGCACGACCTGTCGCGCCTGCCCATCCGCCAAACCCTCAAGTTCTTCGACGAACTCAGGCTGCAAGGCCAACGGGCCCAGGTGGCGGAGAAGATCGTCAAGGAGATCAGCGCCCGCCTCACCTTCCTGAATGAAGTGGGCCTGGACTACCTGAGCCTGGAGCGTTCCGCCGACACCCTCTCCGGCGGCGAGGCCCAGCGCATCCGCCTGGCGAGTCAGATCGGCTCCGGCCTCACCGGCGTCATGTACGTGCTGGACGAGCCCTCCATCGGCCTGCACCAGCGCGACAACGACCGCCTCTTGGGCACCCTCAAGCACCTGCGCGACCTGGGCAATTCGGTGATCGTCGTCGAGCACGACGAGGACGCCATCCGCCACGCCGACTACATCGTCGACATGGGCCCGGGGGCCGGCGAGCACGGCGGCGAGATCGTCGCCCAGGGCGGGCTGAAGGACATCCTGGCGAGCGAGGCCTCGCTCACCGGCCGCTACCTGTCCGGCAAGCTGGCCATCCCCATGCCGGAAAACCGCCGCACCGCGCGGGAAGGCCGCGTGCTGAAGCTCGTCAACGCCCACGGCAACAACCTGAAGAACGTCACCCTGGAGCTGCCCACCGGCATCTTCGTCTGCGTCACCGGCGTCTCCGGCTCGGGCAAGTCCACCCTCATCAACGACACCCTCTACGCCATCACCGCCAACCAGTTGCACGGCGCCGCCCACGAGCCGGCGCCCTACGAATCCATCGAAGGCATCGAGTTCTTCGACAAGGTGGTGAACGTCGACCAGGCCCCCATCGGCCGCACGCCCCGCTCCAACCCGGCCACCTACACCGGCCTGTTCACCCCCATCCGGGAACTGTTCGCCGGCACGGTGCAGGCCCGCGAACGGGGCTACGAGCCCGGCCGCTTCTCCTTCAACGTCAAGGGCGGCCGCTGCGAAGCCTGCCAGGGCGACGGCATGATCAAGGTGGAGATGCACTTCCTGCCCGACATCTACGTGCCCTGCGACGTCTGCCACGGCCAGCGCTACAACCGGGAAACCCTGGAGGTGCGGTACAAGGGCAGGAACATCCACGAGATCCTGCAGATGACCGTGGAGGAAGCCTTCGATTTCTTTCACGCCGTGCCGGTG
>JBBIIR010000064.1:0-8918 GCA_037446455.1 Hydrogenophilales bacterium
GTTGCGCGTCGACCAGGATGAAGTCCACGCCCAGCGGGAAGGCGGCGCACCAGTCGCGGCGCGCGGCGAGCCAGGCGGGATGCAAGCCCGTTACCGCCAGAGGCATCGTATCGGCGATGCCGGGGCCGGTCAGGCTGTAAGTTTCGCCCGCGCCCAGCGCGGCTACTTGCAGGATCAGCGTCGCGCCTTTTTCCGGGCTTTCGAGCGTGCCCAGCCGGGGCGCGAAATCCGGCGCGCGGGCGCCGTCCAGAACCACGAAATCGGCGGCTTCCGGCGCGGCCCGGCGCACTTCCAGGCGCGGCCAGTCGGCCACGTCCACCTTTTCATGCGGATCGGCCAGACTCGCTTCGCCGTCCAGCAGGGTGGCGAGCACGGCGGTAAGCGCCATCGTGCCGGTGTCGGCGAGCGCCGCCGGCCGGCCGGGATAGGCGAAGGCCCGCATCAGCGCCCGGAAGGCGCGCTGCTGGGTCAGGGGCTGCCAGACGGCCTGTAACGACAGATCATTCATCCTCGTCCTCCGTGGCGTTGAGCATGGCGAAATCCACCCGGGTGGCGGCAAGCAGCGCGCGCCGCTCGGCGGACTCGGCCTCGCGCACGGCCGCGCCCCGCGCGAGCAGGTCGGCCGCGCGCTCCCAGCCCGGGAGCCGGCCGGCCAGCACGGCGTCGAGGATGGCCAGGCGACGCGCAAGACGCGCACGATCATCGAGCAGTTGCACGCCGCCCTCGGCCTCGCGGCCATCGCTGGCGCGCACCCGCACGTGGGCGCGGGCCAGCGGAATCTCGCCCAGATACCAGGTGTCGAGCAGGGCGGCGTCGCGCAGCGTCACCAGGGAGAGCCCGGATTGCGGCAGGCTCACGTCGGTCACGCCGTGCTCATGGGCGTAGGCGTCGGCCACGGCGGCGATGTCGGCGGCCGGCAGCGCCGACCACAGGCGCGGCCACTCGGGGCGCGCGCAGACAGGTTGGTCAGGGGTCATGGCAATGTCCTCAGATCAGTTTCGCGCGCACCCGGGCCTGCATCTGGTCGAGGATGAAGACGAACAGGAAGATGGCGATCAGGATGGTCATGACGTGGCCGTACTGGAACAGGTCGAAGCGGCCCTTGAGTTCCTGGCCGATGCCGCCCGCGCCGACCAGGCCGACGACGGTGGCCATGCGCAGGTTGCGGTCGAGAATGTAGGTGGTGTAGGCCACGTATTGCGGCACGACCTGCGGCATGACCGCGTACCACAGGGTCTTGAGCCGGCCGGCGCCGATGGCTTCCAGCGCCTCCTGCGGCTTCTTGTCGGCGTTCTCGATGTCCTCGGCGTAGAACTTGCCGAGGAAGCCGGCGGCGTGCAGACCCAGCGCCAGCACCCCGGCGATGGGGCCAAAGCCGTAGGCCAGCACCAGGAACAGGGCGATGATCAGCTCGGGCATGGAACGCAGGAAACTGGTGATGGCGCGCGCGCTGGTGTAAGTGAAACGATTGGGGCTGTAGTTGCGCGCGGCGAAATAAGCCAGCGGGATGGACAGCAGCACCGACAGGATCGTGCCCCACAACGCGATCTCCAGCGTTTCGATCATTTTCACGAACACCGTCCAGGCATAGCCCAGGGGCGCGTAGCGCACTTCCGTCTGTTCGGTGACGGCTTCCATTTCCAGGGTGTCGGGGTTGAGGCGCTGCTCGGTGCGCGTCTCCGTTTCGATGCGCGAAAACAGCGGCGGGTTGGCGCGCTCCTCGGGCGACAGGCGCGCGACTTCCTCGCTCGTGGCAATCACCGGCGGCCACATGGTTTCCCCCACGCGCGAGAGCCCCCGCACCACCTGGGACTCCTCGGTGACGCCGACGAGATGGCCCACCGCCTGCGCGGTCATCACCACCATGCGGTCCATTTCGGCGCGGTGGCCGGTGTAGAGCAGGATCGCCAGGGCGATGATCAGGAACAGCAGATGCCGCGCGCGGTAAGGCGGGTCGAGCCGCCAGTGCAGGCTGGCGCCCGGCGGCGGCACGGGTATGGGTTTGGGGTTCATGCCCGGTTCCTCATGCAATGGCGAGTTCGGCGCGCTGCGCCTCCACGCCGGCGTCCGGATGGCCGCCCCAGTCGGCGCCGTGGTAGAGGGCCGCGACGCGGGCGTCGCTGAATTCGGCAGGGGTGCCGTCGAAGACGATGCGGCCATCGCGCATGCCGACGATGCGGTCGCCGAATTCGCGCGCCAGATCGACCTGGTGCAGGCTGCACAACACGGTGACGCCGCGCGCCCGGGCGGCGTCGCGGACGAGGGCGAGGATGTCGCGGGAAATCTTCGGATCGAGGCTTGCCACCGGCTCGTCCGCCAGCACCACGTCCGGGTCGAGCATGAAGGCACGGGCGACGCCGACGCGCTGCTGCTGGCCGCCGGACAACTCGCCGGCGCGGCGCTTCAAATGCATCGGCGACAGACCCACGCTTTCGAGCAGGGTGCACGCCTTCCGCCGGTGTTCGGGCGCAAACCAGCCGGTCAGCGCGCGCGCGGTGGACACATCGGGCAGCAGGCCGGCGAGCACGTTGCCCGCCACGCTCATGCGATTGGTGAGATTGAAATGCTGGTGGATCATCGCCACCCGCCGACGCAGAGCCTTTTCGGTGCGGGGCGTGAATTCCGTGCCGTCGATGAAAATGCGCCCGGCGCTGGCCCGCATGAGGCCGTTGACCGCGCGCAAGAGCGTCGATTTGCCGGCGCCCGACGGCCCCAGCACGACGCAGAACTGACCCTTGGGAACGAGCAGATCAATATCGGCCAGCGCGCGCGTGCCGTCCGGCCAGGTTTTTTGCAGGGATTCGAAGCGGATCATGATTCGTCCTTTCGTGACAGGACGCGGCTTTGCGCCGCGCCCGGTTTCAACACGCGGGCTTAGCGGCTGCCAGCCTTTTTGATGATGTCCTGCTTGACCGTATCGGTCACCAGATCGAACAGCTTGCCGGCGTCGGCCATTTCCTTCTCGCTGACCTGGGTGGTGTAACGCTCAACCTTTCTGCCGCCGTAGCCGCGAATCTGGTCCTTGCTGATGCCGGGCAGCTCGTCCACTTTTTCGAACGCGCCGCGCAGCTGGGCCTTGACCGCACGCTTGAGCTTGGGATGCATGGCCAGCGGCGGATAGGGAATCGGCGCGCTCTTCGCCACGACCTTGAGGTTCGCGGGATCGATGGCCTTGGCGTTGACGGCTTTTTCGAAGGAATCAAAGGACGCGCCGCCGGCATCGACCAAACCTTCGGACAGCGCCTTCAGCACGTTGGCGTGGCTGCCCGCCAGGTTGATACCCCCCAGATCGCGCGCGGGCGGCACGCCGGCCTGGATCATCATGGCGACCGGCACGTTGAAGCTGGAGGTGGAGTTGACGTCGCCCAGCGCCATACGCTTGCCCTTGAGATCGGTGATCTTGTCGATGCCGGCGTCCTTGCGCGCGAAAATGCCCGAGTAGTACACCGACTGGCCCTTGTCGACCGCCAGCGCCAGCAACTCGGCGCAACCGCGGCTACGCGCCTGCAGATAGGTCACCGGACCGAACCAGGCGATGTCCGCCGCGCCGTTGCACATGGCTTCCACCACGGCGCCATAGCTCTGGCCGACCTTGATATCGAATTGCAGGCCGGTGGCCTGGGTGACCGCGTTGAAAATGGGCTGGAAATCTTTACGCGTGCCGTCTTCCGTGCCGCCGTCGGCGGGTATCAGCACCACGCGCAAGGGCTTGGCGGCGCTGCCGTCGTTCTGGCTGGCGTGGGCAAGCGAGGCGGTAAACGGCAACAGGGAAAGTGCGAGACCGGCAGCCAGAAACTGGCGGCGCAGGATGGGTTTCGAGTACATTGAAATTGCTCCTGTAAGTGTGAGGACGTTGAAAAAGCTTTGCGAGGCCTTCAGGGGTTGATGCGCAGTTGGATCCGGTCGGCGCGGAACCGGGTGATGGCGTATTCGACCGGGGTGCCATCCCGGTCGTCCACGTTGACACTCTTGACCCGCAGCACCGGCCGGTTCTGCGGCATGTTCAACAGCCTGGCGTCGTCGCCTTGCGGGAGCACCGACGTCACCAGGCTTTCCACGCGGCGCAGCAGCATCGCGTAATGTTGTTTCAGGAATTCGTGCAGGGAGCCGCCTTCATAGGCCTCGGCCAGCACCGGAAAGCGTTCGGCGGGCAGGAAATGCGAGATCACGCACAGGGGCTGTCCGCCCGTCAGGCGCAGGGTCTCCAGCCAGAACACCGGCGTGCCGACGGCTACGCCAAGACGTTCCGCCACGCCACCGTCGGCCGGTACGATCTGGCGGCGGATGAGTTGGCTGTCGCTGTCCACCCCTTGGGCGGCCAGGGTCTCGGTGAAGCGGGTCTGCGCCCCCAGTTGATAGTCGAGCGGCGCGCCCAGCACGAACACACCCACTCCGTGCCGGCGCTCCAGCAAGCCCGTATCCACCAGTTCGTCCACGGCGCGGCGCAAGGTGTGCCGGTTCACGCCGAAGCGCAGCGCCAGTTCGGCTTCCGGCGGCAAGCTCTCGCCGGCGGGGTAGAGCCGGCCGATCTCCTGTTCGATCTGGCGCGCGATCTGGCTGTACAAGGCTTCGCCGCGATCGCGGCTGACGGCGTAGAGGCTCATGTCGGGATGTCTAGATGTCTAACACGCCGCCACGGTATCCCTGCCGGGTTACAGGAAGATGACTGCGCGCACCCGCCTTGTCTCGTGCCATCCGCGAGGGGTGAGGCCCCAGTCTCCGGGGTGCGCCGACCCTTCCAGCCTGGATGCGTTTGGCCTCTCGGTCAGGCTGATCGGGGGGGCGTCTCATGCCGCGAGATCGCATCGGAACTGCCCGGATAGCCTCGACAACGCCTTCGATCCACCGGCTAGACGAGCGGGGTTTCACCAGCGATGTCCTCGGTTGTCACGAAGGCATGTGCTGAAAAGGGGTGGCCAGGAGCGACCACCAGACGCATCGCCCAGTCGAACAGCCGGCGTCATCCGATGCCCGGCGGTTCTCGCCGGTCTAACGGACAATGACTTTCATGCTTCGGGGTGTCTTACAAAGTCATGTCCGTTAGGTTTCCTCGCTGTCCTTGCCGGGCAGGCTGAACACCGGCAGGGTCAGGTTCCAGGCGATGGCGGCCAGGCGCAACGCGGCGATGGCGGACATGCCGAGCAGGGCGGCGATGTCGCGGTCGAGGACTTCGCGCAGCAGGAGGTAGACGACGATGCCGGCGATGGCGGCGGAGGCGTACATGCGCCCGCGCCGCAGGATGAGGGGGATTTCCGCGCACAGCACGTCGCGCAGCAGACCGCCGGCGACGCCGGTGGCGGTGCCCATGATCACCGCGACGATGCCGCCATGGCCCAGGTGTTCCGCGATCTGCGCGCCGCTGATGCTGAACAGCGCGAGGCCCAGGGCGTCGGCATAGAGGATCAGGCGTTCCGGCGGGTGGCGGTGGCGCGCGTAGAGCATGGTCAGCAGCGCCGCCGCCAGGCAGACATAGAGATAGGTCGGATCGGCGATCCAGAACACGGTGCGGTCCAGCAGCAGGTCGCGCAGGGTGCCGCCGCCCACCGCGGTGACCGTGGCGATCACCGCCACGCCGATCAGGTCCAGGCTGCGCCGCCCGGCGGCCAGCGCGCCGCTGACCGCGAAGACCGCCACCCCGAGCAGTTCGGCGGCATGCAGCAGCAGGGGCAGGGTGGTGGTCGGCGGCAATTGGGTGGGCTCCGGAGAACGCGCGAGCATGGACGCGGCTTCAGGGTCTTCATTATCCCCCGCGCGCGGCGAATGATTTGCGGCTGGCGGGCATCGGTCCAGGCCAATGCCCCGCAATCAGTCTCCGCGCTCGTTGCCGTAGGCGCCCCCGCCCGGCGTTTCCAGGACGAACACGTCGCCGGCCCGCAGTTCGAAGGCGGCGATGCCGGGCAGTTCTTCATGCCCGCCGTCGGCGCGTTCGATCCATTGCCGGCCCGGCAGTCCGGCCTCGCCGCCGCCGAGGCCGAAGGGCGCCACCCGGCGGCGCAGGGCGAGCAGGTTGGCATGCATGGGCGCGAGGAAGCGCAGGCGGCGGACGACGCCGTCGCCGCCGCGATAGGCGCCCGCGCCGCCGGAACCCCGGCGCAGCGCGAAGCGCTCGACGCGCACCGGGAATTGCTGTTCCAGCACCTCGACGTCGGTGAGGCGGGAGT
The DNA here is from genome assembly GCA_037446455.1 of Hydrogenophilales bacterium. Taxonomy (GTDB): domain Bacteria; phylum Pseudomonadota; class Gammaproteobacteria; order Burkholderiales; family Thiobacillaceae; genus PFJX01. The sequence continues at coordinate 6,162 of JBBIIR010000064.1, forward strand.
TCGTCATGTGGCTGTGCACCGCCGAGGCGCCGGCGAAGTCCGGCCCGGCCCCGGCGCCGCCGCAGACGGTTTCGTAATACTGGTGGCGGCCGTCGCCGAAGCTGAAGTTGTTCATGCTGCCCTGGCTGGCGGCCAGGCGCCCGAGCGCGCCGAGCAGGGCATCGACGATGTTCTGCGAGGTTTCGACGTTGCCGGCGACCACGGCGGCCGGCGGCAGCGGGTTGAGCAGGCTGCCGGCGGGCAGCTGGATGTCGAGCGGACGCAGCACGCCGGCGTTGAGCGGGATGTCCTCGCGCAGCAGAGCGCGGAAGACATAGAGCACGGCGGAGTGGGCGATGCTCGCCGGGGCGTTGAGGTTGCCCGCCTGCTGCGCGCTGGTGCCGGCGAAGTCGATGCGGGCGCGGCCGGCGGCGCGGTCGATGCGCACGGCGACGCGGATGCGGGAACCCTCGTCCAGTTCCAGCTCGAATGCGCCGTCGCGCAGTTCGCCGAGCAGGCGGCGCACCGCCGCCTCGGCGTTGTCCTGCACGAAGCCCATGTAGGCCGTCACCGCCGCCGCGCCCACTTCGTTTTCCAGTTCGCGCAGCAGGCGCAGGCCCAGGGCGTTGGCGGCGACCTGGGCCTGGAGGTCGGCGATGTTCTGCTCCGGATTGCGCGCCGGATGCGGGTTGCCGCCCAGCCAGGCACGCGCCTCGGCTTCCTGGAAGCGGCCGTCGCGCACCAGCAGCAGGCCGTCCGAGCGGCAGCCTTCCTCGTCGATGTGGCGGCTGCCGGCGGGCATGGAGCCGGGGCTGATGCCGCCGACATCGGCGTGGTGGGCGCGCGCGGCCACCGCGTAGCGCGGGCCTGCCCCGGCCTCATCGAAGATGGGGGTCACCACCGTGATGTCGGGCAGGTGGGTGCCGCCGGCGTAGGGGGAGTTGATGAGGTAGGCGTCGCCGGGCGCCATGGTGGACGCGAAGCGTTGCAGGATGGCGCGCACCGAATCGCCCATGCTGCCCAGGTGCACCGGGATGTGGGGGGCGTTGGCGATGAGGTCGCCGCGGGCGTCGAACAGGGCGCAGGAAAAATCCAGGCGTTCGCGGATGTTCACCGAGCGCGCGGTGTTCCGCAGGGCGCGGCCCATGTCCTCGGCGATGCTCATGAAGCGCCGGTTGAACAGGCTGAGCCAGGCGGGGTCGGCATGCGCCGCATCGGGCCGCCGCCGGGAGAGGCCCGCGGCGGTCAGCACGAGATCGCCGCGCGGCGTCATCGCCGCCCGCCAGCCGGGTTCCAGCACCAGGGTGGAGCCGGCCTCGACGATCAGGGCGGGGCCCGCCAGCACCTGGCCGACGGCGAGCTCCTCGCGCCGATACAGCCCGCTGTCGCGCCAGGCGCCGTCCAGGAAGACCGGCCGCTGAGCGAAGGGCCGCGCCGGTCGCCGGGCGGTGGGGGGCATCGCCAGGGCTTCGCCGCCGCCGCGCACGGTCTCGATTTCGATGGCGGCGCAGACCAGGGGACGCTTGGGGTCGGCGAAGCCGAAGCGGGCCTGGTGCTGGTCGTGGAAGGCCGCCGCCATGCTTTCGGGATCGGCCAGGGGAATGGCCAGGGTGGTGTCCGAGCCCCGGTAGCGGAGGAGGGCGCGCTTTTCTCCCTCCCCCGCCGGGGAAGGGTCGGGGAGCGGGAATTCCCTTTGCCACAGGGATAAGAGAGTTTCCAAGCTGGCTCCCTCTCCCCCCGCCCCTCCCCCGGCGGGGGAGGGGAGTTGCCGCTCGACCGCGATCTGGCGGAGCGTCCGCCGTTCGGCGAGGCCGATGCCGTAGGCCGACAGCACCGAGGCAAAGGGCGAGATCAGCACACGGCCGATACCCAGGCGGGCGGCCACCGCGCAGGCGTGCTGGCCGCCGGCGCCGCCGAAGCCGACCAGGGTGAAGTCGGCCGGATTGACGCCGCGCGCCAGGGTGATGTGGCGGATGGCGTCGGCCATGTGCTCCACGGCCACGTCGAGGAAGCCCGCCGCCAGCCGCTCCGGGCTGTAGTCCAGGCCCAGACCGGCGTTGACGCGCTCGGCCAGGGCGCGGAAGGCGGTGGCCACGGTCTCGAAGTCCAGGGGCTGATTCGCGCCGGGGCCGAACACCGCCGGAAAGCAGTCGGGCTGGAGGCGGCCCAGCAGCAGGTTGGCGTCGGTCACCGCGAGCGGGCCGCCACTACGGTAGCAGGCGGGGCCGGGCAGGCTGCCGGCCGAAGCCGGTCCCGCCAGCAGGCGCTGGCCATCGAATTTGAGGATGGAGCCGCCGCCCGCCGCGACGGTGTGCACGCCCAGCATGGGCACGCGGATGCGGTGGCCGGCGATGCGGGTGTCGAGGCTGCGCTCGAACGCGCCGGCGAAGAGGGAGACGTCGGTCGAGGTGCCGCCCATGTCGAAGCCGATGAGCCGATCGAAGCCCGCCGCGCGGCCGACCTTGGCCATGCCGATGAGGCCGCCGGCGGGACCGGACAGCACGCTGTCCTTGCCCTGGAATTGCGCCGCCTCGACGAGGCCGCCGTTGGACTGCATGAATTCCAGGGGCGTGCCCGCCGGCAGGGCCCGCGCGACCTGCGCGACGTAGCGCCGCACCGGCGGCGACAGGTTGGCGTCGAGCACGGCGGTTTCGGCGCGCGGCACGAACTTGATGAGGGGGCTGGCCTGGTGCGAAAGACTGACCTGCTCGAAGCCGGCCTGCCGCGCGATCGCCGCCGCTTCCAGCTCATGCGCGGGATTCCTCCAAGCATGCACGA
>JBBIIR010000065.1:0-8888 GCA_037446455.1 Hydrogenophilales bacterium
GCAGCCGACCACCCGCATTGTCATTGCGAGGTGCCTGTTTCGGCCCGGCCAAAGCTGCACACGGACCATGAACCTGAAGGTTCATGGAAAGGAGCGCGGCGACGCGGCAATCCTGTTTTTCCGGTTACTGCCTTCCCCCGCTTCGGCCTGCACAGTCTGGCACGGGGGTGCCGGTTGCCGGCAAAATCTCTGCCCACAACAATTCTCGGGAGGTCGGGCATGGATTCTTCACTGGATATCGCGTTTACCCACCACGGCGCCGTCGATGGGGTGACCGGGTCCTGCCATCAATTGAGCTTGGCGGACGGGCGTTCGCTGCTGGTGGACTGCGGTTTGTTCCAGGGTGCGGAGACTTCGGGCGATGGGGCGGGCGCGGGGCGCATGGAAATCACCTTTCCGCTGGACGGGGTGCGGGCGCTGCTGGTGACCCACGTGCACATCGACCACGTCGGGCGCATTCCCTATCTGCTGGCGGCGGGTTTCGACGGGCCGATCGTGTGCAGCGAGGCTTCGGCGGTGTTGTTGCCGATGGTGCTGGAGGATGCGCTGAAGGTGGGCTTTACCCGTGACGCGAAACTGATCGAGCGGGTGCTGGACCGCCTGCGCGCGCGCCTGGTGGCGCTGCCCTACAAGCGCTGGCATGTGATCGACGCGCCCGCCGGGACGCGGCCGGGGCTGCGCATGCGGCTGTCGCCGGCGGGGCACATCCTGGGCTCGGCTTACGCGGAGGTGGATGTCCACCGGGGCCGGACCTCGCGCCGGGTGGTGTTCTCCGGCGATCTGGGGGCGCCCTACACGCCCTTGCTGCCGGCGCCGAAATCGCCCTATGCCGCCGACGTGGTGGTGCTGGAAAGCACCTACGGCGACCGCGAGCACGAGGACCGGCGCTCCCGCCACCAGCGCCTGCGCAAGTTGCTGGAGCGGGCCATGGCGAACAAGGGCACGGTGCTGATTCCTGCGTTCAGCATCGGCCGCACGCAGGAACTGCTGTACGAACTGGAACGCATCATCCACGCGCACCGGCAGCGGCCGGCGGCGCCGGGGGTGAACTGGGAGGACCTGGATATCGTGGTGGATTCGCCCCTGGCGGCGGACTTCACGGCCGGCTACCAGAGCCTGAAGGCGCACTGGGACGCCGAGGCGCGCCGGCGCCTAAACGCGGGCCGGCATCCCCTGGCCTTCGAGCAGGTGACCACCATCCCGGACCACGCCACCCATCTGCGCACGGTCGACTATCTGGCGCGCACGGCACGCCCGGCCATCGTCATCGCCGCCAGCGGCATGTGCAGCGGCGGACGGGTGGTCAATTATCTCAAGGCCATGCTGGGCGATCCGCGCCACGACGTGCTGTTCACCGGCTACCAGGCGGCGGGCACGCCCGGGCGGGCGATCCAGACCTACGGTCCGAAGGGCGGCTGGGTGGAACTGGACGGCCGCCGATTCGACATCAAGGCGGGCATCCACACCCTGGGCGGGTTCTCCGCGCACGCCGACCGCAAGGACCTGCTCAACTTCGTCGGCCGCATGCGCGTGAAGCCGCGGCAGGTGCGGCTGGTGCACGGGGACGAGGCGGCCAAGCGGGGGCTGGCGGAAGAACTGCGGCGGCGCCATGCGGGCATGGAGGTGGTGGTGCCGGCGTAGAGGGCAAGGAGGAAGCCCGACCTGCGAAGATCGAGGGGCGCGCGTGATACCATTGCGCCGTTCATGTTCGGCAAAGAAAAAAGCCGGCTGCAAAGCCGGCTTTCCGTTTGACTTGGTGCCCAGGAGAGGACTCGAACCTCCACGCCCTTGCGAGCGCTAGGACCTGAACCTAGTGCGTCTACCAATTCCGCCACCTGGGCCAAGAAGGCGCGCATCTTAACGATCTCCCCATTTTTATGTCAACGAAAAAAACATCTTCCAAAGCCAAAACCGAATCCTCCAAGGCCGCCCCGGCGGCCGCGCCCGGCGAGGGCAAAAAGCCCCGACGCGGCCAGAAATCCCTGCGCTGGCAGGACCCCTTCCTCGAACGGGAACGCGCCAAGTACGGCCAGGCCCTACCCAGCCGCGAGTTCCTGCTGCAACTTCTTGAAGAGGCGGGCGAGCCGGTCGAACCCGATGACCTGGCTTTACGCCTGGACATCGAGCCCGACGAGGCGGATGCCTTCACCGCCCGGCTGCGCGCCATGCAGCGCGACGGCCAGCTCCTGTTCAACCGGCGCGGGGCGCTGTGCCTGCCGGAGAAGATCGAGGTCAAGGCGGGCCGCGTCGAGGGCCACAAGGACGGCTTCGGCTTCTTCGTTCCCGACGACGGCTCCGGCGACATCGCCCTGCCGGAGAAGGAGATGCGCGGCGTGCTGCACGGCGACCGCGTCATGGTGCGCGAGCACGGCGTCGACCGGCGCGGGCGCAAGGAAGGCAAGGTGGTGGAAGTCCTGGAGCGGGCCAACACCACGCTGGTGGGCCGCCTCTATCGCGAACGCGGCTACCAGTGGGTGGTGGCGGAGAACAAGAAGATCAGCCAGGACATCCTGATTCCCGATCATCAGGATCTGGGCGCTTCGAACGGCCAGGTGGTGATGGCGGAGATCGTCGAGCAGCCCACCCGGCACGCGCCGCCGGTGGGCAAGGTGTCGCGGGTGCTGGGCAATTACGCCGATCCGGGCATGGAGATCGAGATCGCCTTGCGCAAGCACGATCTGCCGCATGAGTTTTCCAAGGCGGTGCTGGCGCAGGCCAGGAAGCTGCCGAAGGGCGTGACGAAAAAGGACCTGGAGCCGGTGGACGGCCTCGCGCGCGAGGACATCCGCGAGCTGCCGCTGGTGACCATCGACGGCGAGGATGCGCGCGACTTCGACGACGCGGTCTACTGCCAACCAGAGGGGCGCGGCTTCCGCCTGTGGGTGGCCATCGCCGACGTGTCGCATTACGTGCGGCCGGGCGCGGCCCTGGACCAGGAAGGCTTTGATCGCGGCAATTCGGTGTATTTCCCGCGCCGGGTGATTCCCATGCTGCCGGAGGAACTCTCCAACGGCCTGTGTTCGCTGAACCCCAAGGTGGACCGGCTGTGCATGGTGTGCGAGATGGAGATCGGCGGCCAGGGCAACATCCGCAAGTTCCGCTTCTATCCGGGCGTCATGCATTCCAAGGCGCGGCTCACCTACAACCAGGTGTGGGACTGGCTGTCCGGCGCGGGCAAGCCGGCGAAGGAGCAGGCCTGGCTGATGGACCCCTTGCGCCATCTGCACAAGCTGTTCAAGGTGCTGCTGAAGGCGCGCGGCATTCGCGGCGCCATCGACTTCGAAACCCTGGAGACCAAGATGCTGTTCGACGCGCACGACAAGATCGAGCGCATCGTCCCCTCCGCCCGCAACGACGCCCACCGCCTCATCGAGGAATGCATGCTGGCCGCCAACGTCTGCGCCTCGGAGTTTCTGGCGAAGAAGAAGCACGCGGCCCTCTATCGCGTGCACGAGGGACCGACGCCGGACAAGCTGAAAGCCCTGCAGGAGTTCCTCGCCGAGTTCGGCTTCTTCCTGACCGGCGGCGACGATCCGCACGCCAAGGACTATGCCGAACTGCTGGCGAAGATCAAGGGTCGGCCCGACGAACAACTGTTGCAGACCGTGCTGCTGCGTTCCCTGCGCCAGGCCATCTACAGCCCCGACAACGTCGGCCATTTCGGCCTGGCCTACGAGGCCTACACGCATTTCACCTCGCCCATCCGCCGCTATCCGGATTTGCTGGTGCACCGGGCCATCAAGGCCTGTCTTCGCAACGAGACCTACACCCCCGGCGACTGGTCGGCGGTGGGCATGCACTGCTCGATGACCGAGCGCCGCGCCGACGACGCGACGCGGGACGTGGTGGCCTGGCTCAAGTGCTACTACATGCAGGACAAGCTCAACGAGGAGTTCGACGGCGTCATCTCCGCCGTGGTCAGCTTCGGCGTCTTCGTCGCCCTCAACGACGTCTTCGTCGAGGGTCTGGTGCACGTGACCGAACTGGGCCAGGACTACTTCCACTTCGACGCCGCCCGCCACCAGATGATGGGCGAGCGCACCGGCAAGCGTTTCCGCCTGGGCGACAAGGTGCGCATCCGCGTGGTGCGCGTGGACATGGAGACCACCCGCATCGACTTTGCCCTGGTGGAGGACGAGATTCCCGTGGTCAAGCCGGCGCCCAGGACGCAGCCGGAAGGGGCCAGGAAGGGCAGGGGCGGGAAACGCAACTGATGGACATCGACCTTTCCTTCACCGTCCTTCCCGCGCAGGCGGGAATCCAGGCAGTGCATCACCTGTTTGATGTTCAAGGCAGTAAGACCTACGTACTGGATTCCCGCCCCACGCCTTCGCGGGGGCAGGCTCTGCGCGGGAAGGACGGAAATCAGGGGGGCCGGGCATGAGCCAGCGCCAGGTCATCCACGGCTTCCACGCCATCGTCTCGCGTCTGCGCCACCATCCACAGAGCATCCAGGTCATCTACCTGGACGAGACCCGCCGTGACCGGCGCGCCAAGGACCTGATCAAGTCCGCCGAGGACAAGGGCGTGCGCATGGTCCTCGCCGAAGGCGCCCGTATCGAGGAAATGGCGCGCGGGAAATCCCAGGGCGTGGTCGCCCTGGCCGATCCCATCCAGCTCGCCAAGGATCTGGACGAAGTGCTGGAGGAACTCGCCGAGCCGGCCCTGCTGCTGGTGCTCGACGGCGTCACCGACCCGCACAACCTGGGCGCCTGCCTGCGCAGCGCCGACGCCTTCGGCGTGCACGCGGTGCTCGCCCCCAAGGATCGCGCCGCCGGCCTGTCCGCGGTGGCCATCAAGGCCGCCTCCGGCGCCGCCGATGCGGTGCCCTACCTCACCGTCACCAATCTGGCCCGCACCCTGCGTGAACTGAAGGAGCGCGACATCCTCATCGTCGGCACCGACGACGAGGCCGCCGGCACCGTCGCCGATGCCGACTTCAGCGGCCCCGCCGCCCTGGTGCTGGGCGCCGAGGGTGCCGGCATGCGCCGCCTGACGCGGGAACACTGCGACGTGCTGGTGCGCATCCCCATGTTCGGGCAGGTCGAAAGCCTCAACGTTTCCGTCGCCACCGGCGTGTGCCTGTACGAGGCGCGGCGGCAGCGGGGGGTGGCGGGGTAGCTGGCGTGACAGCCAGCAAGGTGTGCGAGGATGCAAACGGCGGCAAAAATCCCCCCAACCCCCAAGGGGGAGAACCTCTCCGCAATCACTTCACCAGTACCCATGGGTAAGGAAATCAACGACGCCTGGTCCCTTCTCAACCGCTCCGAGCTGATCGTCGGCAGCACCGAGATCGAACTGGCTCTGGACCGGCTCGCCAGCCGCATCGGCGACGCCCTGGCGGACCGCTTTCCCATCGCCCTGTGCATCATGGGCGGGGCGGTGGTGTTCGCCGGCAAGCTGTTGCCCCGGCTGGCGTTTCCCCTGGAGTTCGACTACCTGCACGCCACCCGCTACCGCGACGGCACTCGCGGCGGTGAGATCGCATGGTCCGTGCTGCCGCGCAAGGATCTCGCCGGCCGCTGTGTGCTGCTGCTCGACGACATCCTGGACGAAGGCCATACCCTGGCGGCGGCCAAGGCCAAGCTGCTGGAACTGGGCGCCGCCGAGGTGCACATCGCGGTGCTGGCGGACAAGGACATCGGCCGGCCCAAGCCGGTGGCGGCGGATTTCGTCGGTCTCACCCTGCCGGACCGCTACGTGCTCGGCATGGGCATGGACGCCTATGGCCTGTGGCGCAACCTGCCGGGAATTTACGCGCTCAAGGAGACTCTTGATTAGCCATCAAACTCAGCTATCCCCAAGAACCGTCATTCCGGGGCTGCCCGTCAGGGCAGAACCCGGAATCCAGAGGTTTTATGGACGTTTTTTCTGGATTCCGGGCTCCGCTTCGCGGCCCCGGAATGACGTGCTGAACTTTGTGGCTAATCAAGAGGAGCTTGATCTTTGCCGGTTCCAGGGTGGTAGTCTTCGACATCCATATGCAGGAGCCATGCCATGTACGCTGAACGCGTCATTCTTGAAACCGATGCGGAAGGGCATCTGAAACAAGCGCCATGCCTGCCGCCCAATAGGTCGATCGAGGCCATCTTTCTGGTCCTGGAGCCATCCGCGCAACATGCGGTGCGCCGACCGCATCCCGATATCGCGGGCAAGCTGAAAGTGCTGGGAAATATCCAGGACAGCGTTGGCGAAACGGATTGGTTTCCACCGCGATGATTGTTCTGGATACCCATATCTGGCTGTGGTGGATCAACCAGGACAGGGTTTCCCTGAAGACCGGCTGGCATGAGGCCATTCAGGGGGCGGAGAGAATCGGTGTGTCGGCCATCAGTTGCTTCGAGGTGGCCTGGTTGGAAAAGCATGGCCGCATCGAGTTGCCATGCCCGCGCGGGGTATGGTTCGAGAAGGCGCTGGGGGGATCCGGAATTGAACTGTTGCCGGTGACGCCGCATATCGCCGGCTTGGCGGTCGACCTGGCGGAGCATCACCGAGATCCGCAGGATCGCATCATCATCGCCACGACCCTCGTACATGCGGCCAAGCTGCTTTCGGCGGACGGTAAATTTGCTCTGTATGAGGAACTGGCGGGCCACCTCGTGGTGTAATCCGTCCGCTCGGATGACATCGGAACCAATATGCTAGGCATCATCGGCGGTAGCGGGCTGACCAAGCTGCCCGGACTTTCCATCACCCACCGGCAGGTCATTCGCACGCCCTATGGCGAGCCTTCCGGACCCCTTACGTTCGGCGATCTGGGCGGGCATCCCGTGGTGTTCCTGGCGCGCCACGGTTACGGCCACACCATTCCGCCGCATCTGGTGAACTATCGCGCCAACATCTGGGCCCTGCATGCCCAGAAGGTGAGCCATGTGGTGTCGGTGGCCGCCGTCGGCGGCATCCACCCTGAACTGAAGCCGGGATGCTTCAGCGTGCCGGATCAGATCATCGACTACACCCACGGCCGCGAGACCTCCTTCGCAGAATACAACGGCAAGCAGGTCTCCCACCTGGATTTCACCTGGCCTTATTGCGAGGACATGCGCCAGCGCTGCCTGCGGGCCCTGGAGCGGGCCGGCGAGCCCTGCCTGGACGCGGGGGTGTACGCCGCGGTGCAGGGGCCGCGGCTGGAAACGCGGGCGGAGATCGAACGCCTGGCGCGCGACGGCGCCGACATGGTGGGCATGACCGGCATGCCGGAGGCCTATCTGGCGCGCGAGATCGGCCTCTGCTACGCCGCCATCGCGGTGTGCGTGAACTGGGCGGCGGGTCGCGGCGACAGCGCGGAGGGTATCTCTCCGGAGGTCATCGAGGCCAATCTGGCGCATGCGACGGAACGCCTGCGCGCGGTGCTGAAGAACCTGGCCTGCATGAGCTACGGCGCGGAGGCGCCGGTTGCTCCGGGCGGGGTGTGCGAGATCTGAGCGGGGCGCGGCATCCAGAGTTTGGCGATTTGTTCCGCCTGTCCGCTCCACCTGTCCTGGATCGCCACGGGCCTGCGGCCCTCGCGATGACGGGGCGACGGTCATTGCGAGGAGCGGAGCGACGCGGCAATCCGGGTATGGCGCGCAACAACCGGTATCGCCGGCCCCCCGTCGCGCCCGTGCTTTACTTCACCCGGTTCTTGTACTCGCCGGTGGCGGTGTCGATTTCGATCTTGTCGCCGATTTCCACGAAGGCGGGCACCTGGATGGTGTGGCCGCTGGGCTTGATGCGGCAGGGCTTCATGACCTTGCCGGAGGTGTCGCCCTTGACGGCTGGCTCGGTGTATTCCACTTCGCGCACCACGGTGGTGGGCATGTTGATGGAGATGGCCTTGCCCTCGTAGAACACCACTTCCACCGGCAGGCCGTCGTCCAGGTAGGGCAGGGCGTCGGACATGTTGTCGGCTTCCACCTCGTACTGGTTGTATTCGGCGTCCATGAACACGTACATGGGATCGGCGAAGTAGGAGTAGGTGCAGTCCTTGCGCTCCAGGGTGACGGTGTCGAACTTGTCGTCGGCCTTGTAGACGGTCTCGCTGGCGGCGCCGGTGAGCAGGTTCTTGAACTTCATCTTGACCACGGAGGCGTTGCGGCCGGATTTGGAGAATTCGGCCTTCTGCACGACCAGCGGGTCGTTGCCGACCATGATGACGTTGCCGGCGCGGAGTTCTTGTGCGGTTTTCATCGGGAAATTCCTGGGTGGGGATTTGAAAAGCCCGCTATTCTAACTTTTTCTCGCAAAAAATCAGCAGGTTGGACGCTAAATCGGTTTGTCCGGCGAGGCGATCGCACCACGCCCGCGCGTGCCGTTCGAGTTCCGGCAGGGCCGCGCGCCAGGCCGGCCAGAGCGACCCAAGGTCCGTCTCGCGGTTCCAGGCGCGCCAGAAATCGCGGGTGAGCGCGGCAAGTTCGCCCGGCATCCCGGCGCAATAGAACTCGAGAAATGCTTCCAGCTTGGCGATATGCGCTTCCTCTTGCTGCCGGTAGGCCTGCCAGACCAGGGGACGGGCGGCGAACTGGGCGCGCACGAAGGAGTCCTCGCCGCGCACGAAATTGAGGTCGCAGGCCCACAGCAGGCGGTCGTAGGCGTCCTGGTCGAGCATCGGCAGAACGTGCAGGGACAGGGCGCCGCGCGTCAGTCCGCAGCCCGGCGCGGGCGGCGCTGGCAGGTCGAACCAGGTGGCGAGTTGCGGCAGGATGCGGCCCGCCGGCACCAGCACCCGCACGGGCCGGGTGTCCCCCGTCCAGGCTTGCAGCAGGCCGGGCAGGGCGGCGTTCTCGTAGCTGAACAGGGAGAGCCGTGCCTCCTCCGGCAGCCGCGCCGGCAGTCCGAGTCCGCGCCAGAATGCCGCCTGCGCCGCCGGGTCGGCGCGGCAGGCCTCGCGCTCGTCGCGCAGCCAGGCT
>JBBIIR010000066.1:0-8832 GCA_037446455.1 Hydrogenophilales bacterium
AGGCCTTCAAGGCCGAAGTGCGGCTGGATGATCTGGCGGCCCTGCCCGTGGACAGCGTTGACCTGCTGGTGCTGAAGCAGGCCGGCCTGGTGCCGCATCTGAGCAAGTCCGCCAAGGTCATCCTGGCCGGCTCCATCGCCAAGGCCGTGAAGCTGGTCGGCATCGGCGCCACCAAGGGCGCCAAGGCCGCCATCGAGGCTGCCGGCGGCAGCGTCGAAGCCGCCGCCTGATAAAAGGAAACAGATCTTGGCCGGTGCCGCTAACCTGCTTCAGATGTCCGGAAAAATGGGCGACCTGAAACGTCGCCTGTGGTTCCTGCTGGGCGCGCTCGTGGTCTTCCGCATCGGCACCTACATCCCGGTGCCCGGTATCGATCCCGCCGTGCTGGAGGATTTGTTCAGGGGCCAGCAGGGCGGCATCCTGGGCATGTTCAACATGTTCTCCGGCGGCGCCCTGGAGCGCTTCTCCGTCCTCGCCCTGGGCATCATGCCCTACATTTCCGCCTCGATCATCATGCAGCTGATGACGGTGGTCTCACCCACCCTGGAGGCCCTGAAGAAGGAAGGCGAGGCCGGACGCCGCAAGATCACCCAGTACACGCGCTACGGCACCGTGGTCCTGGCCCTGTTCCAGGCCATCGGCATTTCCATCGCCCTGGAAAGCCAGGCCGGTCTGGTCCTGGATCCCGGCCTGATGTTCCGCATCACCGCCGTGGTGACCCTGGTGACCGGCACCATCTTCCTCATGTGGCTGGGTGAGCAGATCACCGAGCGCGGCCTCGGCAACGGCATCTCCATCATCATCTTCGCCGGTATCGCCGCCGGTCTGCCCAGCGCCATCGGCGGCACCCTGGAACTGACCCGCACCGGCGCCTTCTCCATCCCGCTCGTGCTGCTGCTGTTCATCGGCGCGCTGCTGGTGACCGCCTTCGTGGTGTTCGTCGAGCGCGGTCAGCGCAAGATCCTGGTGAACTACGCCAAACGCCAGGTCGGCAACAAGGTGTACGGCGGCCAGAGTTCCCACCTGCCGCTGAAGCTCAACATGGCGGGCGTCATTCCCCCCATCTTCGCCAGCTCCATCATCCTTTTCCCCGCCACCCTGGCGAGCTGGTTCGGCAATCAGGAATCGATGTACTGGCTGCGCGACATGGGGGCCGCCCTGTCACCGGGCCAGCCCATCTACGTGCTGCTCTACGCGCTGGCGATCATCTTCTTCTGTTTCTTCTATACGGCCCTGGTGTTCAATCCCAAGGAGACCGCCGAGAACCTCAAGAAGAGCGGCGCCTTCATTCCCGGCTACCGTCCGGGCGAACAGACCAGCCGCTACATCGACAAGGTGATGACGCGGCTGACCCTGATTGGCGCGGCCTATATCACCCTGGTCTGCCTCATTCCGGAATTCCTCATCGTCAAGTGGAACGTGCCCTTCTATTTCGGCGGCACCTCTCTGCTCATCATCGTGGTGGTGACCATGGACTTCATGTCCCAGGTGCAGGCCTATGTGATGACCCATCAGTATGAAAGTTTGCTTAAGAAGGCCAACTTCAAGGGCGGCAACTTCCTTGCCCGATAAGCATCGATCATGGCGAAAGACGATGTCATCCAGATGCAGGGTGAGGTGCTTGAAAACCTCCCCAACGCGACGTTCCGGGTGAAACTGGAGAATGGTCACGTGGTTCTGTCGCACATCTCGGGAAAGATGCGCATGCATTACATCCGCATCCTGCCCGGCGACAAGGTGACCGTGGAACTTACGCCCTATGACCTGTCGCGCGCGCGCATCGTCTATCGCGCCAAGTGAATTTTAGATAAAGGAGCCGAACATGCGTGTTCAAGCCTCGGTAAAGAAAATTTGCCGCAAATGCAAGATCGTGCGCCGCAAAGGCGTGGTTCGCGTGATTTGTAGCGAAGCCCGGCACAAGCAGCGTCAGGGCTGAGCGGATGCCGCTTAGGCTTGCCAAAGAGCGGCTTGTTTCAATATAATCTTTCGTTTTTGTTGCTGGGGGTTAGTACATGGCCCGGATTGCTGGGGTAAACATCCCGAACCATAAGCATGCCGTGATCGCGCTCACCGCGATCTATGGCATCGGTCGCACGCGCGCGCAGAAAATCTGCGTGGAAGCCGGGGTCAACCCCGCCGCCAAGATCAAGGATCTGACCGACGCGGAAGTCGACAAACTGCGCGAAGGCGTGGGCAAATTCGCGGTGGAGGGCGATCTGCGCCGCGAAACCACCATGAACATCAAGCGTCTCATGGACCTGGGTTGCTACCGCGGCACCCGGCACCGCAAGGGCCTGCCCGTGCGCGGCCAGCGCACTCGTACCAACGCGCGCACCCGCAAGGGCCCGCGTCGGCAGATGCAGATCAAGAAGTAACAGGACAACGACATGGCCAAGGCAACCGCCGCGCGTGCGCGGAAAAAAGTCAAGAAGAGCGTGGCCGATGGGGTCGCCCATATCCACGCTTCCTTCAACAACACCATCGTGACCATCACCGACCGCCAGGGCAACGCCCTGGCCTGGGCGACCGCCGGCGGCGCGGGCTTCAAGGGCTCGCGCAAGAGCACCCCGTTCGCCGCCCAGGTGGCCGCCGAGAACGCCGGCAAGATGGCGCTCGAATATGGCGTCAAGAATCTGGAAGTGCGCATCAAGGGCCCCGGACCGGGCCGCGATTCGACCGTGCGCGCCCTGAATTCCCTGGGTTACAAGATCACCAGCATTTCCGACGTGACGCCCATGCCGCATAACGGCTGCCGTCCGCCCAAGAAGCGCCGCATCTAAGGAGAGCACAAGTGGCCCGCAATCTTGATCCCAAATGCCGTCAGTGCCGCCGCGAGGGCGAGAAACTCTTCCTCAAGGGCGAGAAGTGCTTCACGGAAAAGTGCGCCATCGAGCGCCGCAACCAGGCTCCCGGCCAGCATGGCGCCAAGCAGGCGCGGCTGTCCGACTACGGCGTCCACCTGCGCGAGAAGCAGAAGGTCCGCCGCATCTACGGCGTGCTCGAAGCCCAGTTCCGCCTGACCTACAAGGAAGCCGAACGTCGGCGTGGCGTCACCGGCGAGAACCTGCTGCAGATCCTGGAATCCCGCCTGGATTCCGTCGCCTACCGCATGGGTTTCGGCGCCTCCCGCACCGAGGCCCGCCAGGTGGTGCGCCACAACGGCATCAAGGTCAACGGCCGCCGCGTCAATATCCCGTCCTATCTGGTGAAGCCGGGCGACGTGGTCGAAGTCAGCGACAAGGCCAAGGCGCAGTTGCGCCTCAAGGGTTCCGTCGAGGCCGCCGAGGGCCGCGGTTTCCCCGAATGGGTGGAAGTCGATGCGAAGGCCATGAAGGGCACCTTCAAGGCGCTGCCGCAGCGCGCCGAGCTGCCGCCCACCATCAATGAATCCCTGGTGGTCGAACTCTATTCCAAGTAATTGACTCGCGGGTCCGCCTCACAAGGGCGGGCCGGGCAACGTAAAGGGAACCCATTATGTCCAACTCCGGTGAACTGCTGAAACCGCGTATCGTCGAGGTCAACAGCATTTCCCCTCGCCAGGCCCGGATTACCCTGGAGCCTTTCGAGCGTGGCTATGGCCACACCCTGGGCAACGCGCTGCGCCGCATCCTGCTGTCTTCCATGCAGGGCTACGCGCCCACCGAGGTGCGCATCGCCGGCGTCGTGCATGAGTACTCCGCGCTCGACGGCGTGCAGGAAGACGTGGTCGATATCCTGCTGAACCTGAAGGGCCTGGCCGTCAAGCTGAACAGCCGGGGCGAGGCCCTGCTGTCCATCCACAAGGATGGCGAAGGTCCGGTCACCGCCGCCGACATCCAGGCCGGCCACGACGTGGAGATCCTGAACACGGATCACGTCATCGCCAACCTGACCAAGGGCGGCAAGCTGGAAATGGAGATCAAGGTCGAGGCCGGCCGCGGCTACGTGCCCGCCAGCACCCGCGCGCAGAGCGACGAATCCCGCCCGGTCGGGGTCATCCTGGTGGATGCCCTCTACAGCCCGGTGAAGAAGGTCGCCTTCAGCGTCGAGTCCGCCCGTGTCGAGCAGCGCACCGACCTGGACAAGCTGATCCTGGAGATCGAGACCAACGGCGTCATCGAACCGGCCGAAGCCGTGCGCTACGCGGCCCGCATCCTCATCGAGCAGCTCGCTTCCTTCGCCGATCTGCAAGGCGTGGTCAGCATGGGCGGCGATATGCCGACGATGAAGTCGATGTCGCCGCAAGTCGATCCCATTCTGTTGCGCCCCGTCGACGAGCTGGAATTGACGGTCCGCTCCGCCAACTGCCTGAAGGCCGAGAACATCTATTACATCGGTGACCTGATCCAGCGCACCGAGACCGAATTGCTGAAGACCCCCAACCTGGGCCGCAAGTCCCTGAACGAAATCAAGGACGTGCTCGCCGCCCGTGGTTTGACCCTGGGCATGAAGCTCGAGAACTGGCCCCCCGCCGGCCTCGACAAGCCCTGATCACGAGGTAGAAGAAAATGCGCCACCGCCTGTCCAACCGCAAACTCAACCGCACCAGCAGCCACCGCGCCGCGCTGTTGCGCAACCTGTCCATCGCCCTGCTGACGCACGAGGCGATCAAGACCACGCTGCCCAAGGCGAAGGAACTGCGCCGCGTCGTCGAGCCCCTCATCACCCTGGGCAAGACGCCGACCCTGGCCAACCGTCGCCTGGCCTTCAACCGCTTGCGCGACCGCGACCTGGTGAGCAAGCTGTTCGACGACCTGGGCCCGCGCTTCATGAGCCGCCCGGGTGGTTACGTGCGCATTCTCAAGTTCGGCTTCCGCCAGGGCGACAACGCCCCCATGGCCTACGTCGAACTGGTGGATCGCGCTCCCCAGGCCGCCGAAGCGGCCGCCGCCGAGTAAGCTCAACCTTGCCGCAAAAAAGCCGGCCCTGGCCGGCTTTTTTGTTTTCCGGCTAAGCTCGCTGCCTCGCAAAATCTCATCAGGACACAGCCATGCTGGTGCTGTTCACCGATTACGGCTGGAGCGACCCCTACGTCGGCCAGGTCAAGGCGATGCTCGCCGCGCGGGCGCCCGGCGTGCCCCTCATCGACCTGCTGCACGCGGCGCCGGATTTCAACGCGCATGCCGGCGCCCAGTTGCTCGCCGCCCTCACCCAATCATTTCCCGCCGTCGCGGTATTCTTCTGCGTGGTCGATCCCGGTGTCGGCGGACCGCGCGCGGCGGCGGTCGTCGAAGCGGACGGCCGCTGGTTCGTGGGGCCCGACAACGGCTTGCTGTCCATCGTCGCCGCGCGCAGCGAGCGCGCTCGCGTCTGGCACATCCACTGGCGGCCGCCGGAACTGTCCGCCAGCTTCCATGGCCGCGACCTGTTCGCCCCGGTGGCCGCCCGTCTCGCCGCCGGCGATTTTCCCGCCGACTGGCTGACGCCGGTGGATGCCCTGCAAGTCCGCTTCGACGCCGCCGACCTGCCGCGCATCCTCTACATCGACCACTACGGCAACGCCTGGACCGGCATCCGCGGCGGTCTCGTCGATCCCGGCCTGACCCTCGAGGCCAAGGGCGCAACCCTGGCCTGGAAGCGGGTGTTCAGCGAGGCGGCGAAGGGCGAGGCTTTCTGGTACGTGAACAGCGCGGGTTTGGTGGAAATCGCCGCCAATCGCGCCAGCGCCGCCGACCTGCTGGGGCTGCAGGTGGGAGATCCGGTCAGGCTATCAGGATCGCCCGGAAGTCATTGGCATTAGTGCGGGTGGGGCCGGTCACCAGCAGGTCGCCGAGGGCGGCGAAAAAGCCGTAGGCATCGTTGTCGTCGAGGCGGGCGCGGGCGTCCAGGCCCAGCGCGGCGGCCCGCGCCAGGCTGTCCGCAGCCAGCAGGGCGCCGGCGTTGTCCCCGCTGCCGTCGATGCCGTCGGTATCCGCCGCCAGCGCGTGGATGCCCGCCATGCCTTGCAACTCCAGCGCCAGGGCCAGTAGGAACTCGGCGTTGCGGCCGCCGCGTCCCGCGCCCCGCACGGTGACCTGGGCCTCGCCCCCGGAAAGCAGGAGCAGAGGGCGGTCGCCATGCCGCCGCGAGGCCTGTGCCCTGGTCAGGGCGGCGAATTCCGCCGCCAGGGTGCGCGCCTCGCCGGTGTAGTGGTCACCCAGCACCACCGCCTCCACTCCCTGGCCGCGCAGATACGCCGCCGCGCCCGCCAGAGCGCTGCCGCCATTGCCGACGATGCGGGTGTCGACGCGGTCGAAGCAGGCGTCACCCGGCTTCGGCGTGTCGGCGAATACACCCGCAGCGCCTTCTTGCAGATAGGCGCGGATCGCGGCCGGCACGACGACGCGCCAGGTCTCCAGCACCGCCAGGGCGTCGGCGAAGGTGCTGGGGTCCGGGGCGAACGGGCCGGAAGCGATGACCGCCGGATCGTCGCCGACCACGTCGGACAACAGCAGGGCGGTCACCGGCGCCGCGCAGGCCTGGGCCAGGCGGCCCCCGAGGGTAAGGGACAGGTGCTTGCGCACGCGGTTGATGTCGGCGATGGGGGCGCCGCAGTGCAACAGGGCGCGCACCGTCGCCTGCGCGTCGGCGAGCGACAGGCCCGCCGCCGGCAGGGTGAGCAGGCTGGAGCCGCCACCGGAGATCAGGGCCAGGACGAGATCGTCGGCGCCGACCCGCGTCAGGCGCTTGCGGAGGTCTTGCGCCGCCGCTAGGCCGGCCGCGTCGGGCAGGGGATGGCCGGCTTCGACCACCTCGATGCGCCGCAGCGAGCCGTCGGCGGGCAGGCCATGTCCATGGCGGGTGATGACCAGGCCGGAAAGGGGCGCGCTCGCGGGCCACAGAGCCTCGACGCAGGCGGCCATGTCCGCCGCCGCCTTGCCGGCGCCGACCACCAGGGTGCGGCCGCGCGGCGGCGGCGGCAGATGCGCGGGCAACAGGCGCCGCGCGCCGACCGCGTCGACGGCCGCGCGGAAAGCGCCGAGCAACAGTTCACGCGGCGCCAGGTCGGGCGCCGCGTTCATGCAGGCATCCGGCGAACACCCGGCGCTTGTGCGCGGGCGGCAGTTCATGAAAGAGGAAGAAACTGACCACGTGGTTCCAGTAGATGTGGCGCGCGCGGCCGGAGCGGGCTTGCGAAAAAGCCATTATCCTATTTTCCTCACTTGCCCTGATAAAAACGCCTGCAAACTCCGTGCTGTAGCGGGCGGACGTGGAAATAATGGGGCCATCATCGAAGCCGCCCGCATCGCCGGATTGACCCTCAGCGATCGGGCGGCGGATGCCGGGATTCACTACGGTCTGCGCGATTGGCTGGTGCTGGAGCGGGACGACGGCGCGCGCATCTGGATCAAGCCGGATGGCATTCGCTGGATCGAGCGGCAAGCCGCCCATGAGCCCGATGGTCGGGACTGAGCCGCACACAAGCCTTGCATGCCCGCGTGACGGCGCGGCGCTGACCGTCTTGCGCCGTCTGTCGCGGCCTGCTGCTGCCGTTCGCGCTGATCGGGGAGCTGGCGGAGCCGACGGAGGCGATAGCGCGCAAGGCCGCCGCCTGGCCCCGCGCCGACCTGCGCTGTCCGCAGTGCGGTCAGCCGATGCGCCGTGCCCATCACGAAGGCGTCGAGATCGACCTGTGCCTCGACTGTCGCGTCATCTGGCTCGATCGTGGCGAAATCGACGCCATCCGCCCGCCTCGACCGCAAGATGCGGCCACGGAGCAGGCAAAGGGGGAGGCGGAAGGCCAGGCCATCAATGCCGGCGTCGATGTCCTCCTGGACAAGGATTTCGGCCTGATCGAGCGGCTGGGCGACGCCCTGGGCGCGATCCTTTCCTGAAACCGTTCACGCCATGACCAACCACCGCTACACCGCCGCCGAGATCGCCGCCGTCGAACGCGTCCTCCGCGAACGGCGCGACATGCGCCACCTCCTGCCCGACCCGCTGCCGGACGGCCTGCTCGCACGCATCGTCGCGGCCGCGCATCGCGCCCCCTCGGTCGGCTACATGCAGCCCTGGCGCTTCGTCCGCGTCACCGCCGGGTCATCTCCTCACAATCCCGGCAATGCCCATAGAGCGTCAGTTCATGGCTCTCCACCGTAAACCCGGGTGGCGCAAGTTGGGAGAGATTTCCCGGGCACCGATCCAGGTTGAATACCTGCCTACACACCGTACACTGGAAGTGATGATGGTGCGGGAGGTGCGAAGACTCATAGCGCGGGCTGTCGCCCGGCAGCATGACCGCCTGGATGTCGCCATCCTCCAGCAATTGCTTGAGGTTGCGGTACACTGTGGCGATGCTCAGGGTCGGCACTTCCAGGCGCGCCGCCTCAAGCACCTCCTGGGGTGACAAGGGGTGCCGCGAGGTCTCGATGGCCCCGCGAATGGCGCTGCGCTGGCGTGTGCTTCTTTCCATCCCGGACGATCCTTATGTTCGAGGCCCGAATTGTCGCAGTTTTCGCTGATTTCCTGCTTGCATCGGGTTGGCATGCCATGCCCGCCCCTATCGGCCCGCGGCCTGCTCCGGCACGTAGATCATCGAGCCGTCCTTCATCTGGTAGGCGGTGCCGGCGCGGGTGCCCTGGCCTTCGCCGATGCGGCCCGAAGCGCGGTACTGCTTCATTTCGCTGCCTTTCTTGACGATCATTTCCATGTTGGCTTCGCCGGGGTTCTTGATGACGATGGCGTTGTGCAGGGCGAAGGGGTTGATCGGGTTCTCGAGCACCGCGATCAGCAGCACCGCGATGACCACGAGGAAAACATCGACGAGATTCACCACGCTCAGGATGGGATCGTCGCCGTCCTCGTCGTCCAGGACGTTGAGCGGTCGCCGTTCAGCCATGGGCGATGCCTTCCAGGTGGGGCGGCGTGGCGGCG
>JBBIIR010000067.1:0-8821 GCA_037446455.1 Hydrogenophilales bacterium
CGCTGCGCGGCACGCCCGGCATCGACTGGCTGCAAGCGGATCTGGAGAACGGCCCCTGGCCCTACCCGGGGCGGCGCTTCGGCGGCGTCGTGGTCACGAATTACCTGCACCGTCCCCTGTTCGACGTGCTCATCGACAGCCTGGAGGTGGGCGGCCTGCTGATCTACGAAACCTTCGCCCTGGGCCAGGCCAGATATGGCCGCCCGCGCAATCCGCTGCATCTGCTGCTGCCGGGCGAGTTGCTGGAAACCGTGCATGGCCGTCTGCGCGTGCTTGCCTACGAGGACGTCGAGGAGCCGGAGCAGCGGCGCTGCCAGCAGCGCTTGTGCGCGCGCAAGCCCTGAGGCGGAGGGAATGGTCCTGACGAGTTTCAGGTAAAATCACGCATTTCCTCGTACACGCCTTCACCATGATCACCGGCAGTCTCGTCGCACTCGTTACCCCCATGCTGCCCGATGGCGGCCTGGATTTGCCCGCCTTCCGCGCCCTCATCGACTGGCATATCGGGCAGGGCACCGACGGCCTGGTCATCGTCGGTACCACCGGCGAGTCACCCACGGTGAACACCGAGGAGCATTGCCAGTTGATCCGCGTGGCGGTGGAGCAGGCCGCCGGCCGGGCGCCCGTCATCGCCGGCACCGGCGCCAACTCCACGTCGGAGGCCATCGAACTGACCGAATGCGCGAAGCAGGCCGGCGCCGCCGCCGGCCTGTCGGTCGCGCCCTATTACAACAAGCCGACCCAGGAGGGGCTCTACCGGCACTTCAAGGCCATCGCCGAGGCGGTCGACCTGCCCATGGTTCTCTACAACGTGCCCGGTCGCACCGCCTCCGACATCGGCAACGATACCGTCCTGCGTCTGGCCGGCGTGCCCGGCATCATCGGCATCAAGGACGCCACCGGCAACATCGAGCGCGGCTCCGACCTCCTCAAGCGCGCGCCCGCCGAATTCGCCGTGTACAGCGGCGACGACGCCAGCGGCATGGTGCTCATGCTGCTGGGCGGCAAGGGCGTCATTTCCGTTACCGCCAACGTGGCGCCCGCCCTCATGCACGAAATGAGCGTCGCGGCCATGGCCGGGAACCTGGGACGCGCGCGCGCGATCAATTACCGACTGCTGGGCCTGCATCAGAAACTGTTCGTGGAAGCCAACCCCATCCCCGTCAAGTGGGCGCTCGCCGAGATGGGGCGTATCCAGCCCGGCATCCGCCTGCCCCTGGTCCCCCTGTCCGCCGCCCATCACGACACCCTGCGCGCCGTGATGCGGGAGGCGGGCTGTCTGTGAGGTCTTTACCCATGCGCAAAGTCGTCCCCCTGATCGTCCTCGGCCTGGCCGCGACCGGCTGCAACATGCTGGAGGACAAGAAGATCGATTACAAGTCCGCCGGCGCCCTGCCCAGCCTGGAGGCGCCGCCGGACCTGATCATGCCCACGGGCGACAACCGCTTCGCGGTGCCGGATATCACCCCCAGGGGCAGCGCCACCTTCTCGGCTTACGACCGCGAGCGCGCCGGCAAGCCCCAGGCCGGCACGGCGCAGCCGCTGCTGCCCAAGGTGGACAATGTCACCATCGAGCGCGACGGCACCCAGCGCTGGCTGGTCGTGCAACTGCCGGCGAAGGAGGTGTGGCCGGTGGTGAAGGATTTCTGGCAGGAAATGGGCTTCATCATCAGCCTGGAAATTCCCGACGCCGGCATCATGGAAACCGACTGGGCGGAAAACCGCGCCAAGATTCCCCAGGATGCCTTGCGCACCCTGCTCGGCAAGGTCATCGACGGTCTCTATTCCACCGCCGAGCGCGACAAGTTCCGCACCCGTCTGGAAAGTGCGTCCGAGCAGCGCACCGAGATCTATCTCAGCCACCGCGGCATGTACGAGGTGTTCGAGGGTACCGTGGGCGGTGGCGATCAGGGCCGCGGCAAGACCGTCTGGCAGCCGCGCGCCGCCGATCCGGAACTGGAGGCCGAGATGCTGCGCCGCCTCATGGTGCGCTTCGGTGTCGAGGAGGCGCAGGCCAAGACCCTGCTCGCCGCGCAGGCGCAACCGCCCCAGGCCGTGATGGTGCAGGGCGGCGGCAAGGCGCCGGGCCTGCAGTTGCCGGAATCCTTCGACCGGGCCTGGCGCCGTGTCGGCCTGGCTCTGGACCGCATCGGCTTCGTCGTCGAGGATCGCGACCGCGCCGGCGGCGTCTACTACGTGCGCTACGCCGATCCTGATGCGAACACCAAGGACAAGGGAATGTTGTCCAAGCTCGCCTTCTGGCGCTCGGACGACCCCAAGGCCAAGGCCGCGCGCTTCCAGGTTCGCGTGCAGGGCGGCGAAACCCAGACCAGCCTCGGGGTATACCTGGACGACGGCGCGCCGGCCGCCAACGCCACCGGCACCCGCATCGCCACCCTGTTGTTCGAACAGCTCAAATAACGGGCATGACTTTGAGAAGACGCCCCGAAGCATGAAAGTCATGCCCGTTTTTCCCTCACCCCCAGCCCCTCTCCCGCTTGCGGGAGAGGGGAGCTTCAAGAGTCGCTGACGCGACTTTCACGTTAAAGGGATGCGATTCGGATGTCTCGGCAGCGGCAGCAAGGGCAATGCCTGGTTGGTGGAAGCCGGAGACACCCGCATCCTGGTGGACTGCGGCTTCGGCATCCGCGAAACCGGCCGCCGCATGCGCCGGCTGGGCGTTGACGTGGACCGCCTCGCCGCCATCCTCGTCACCCACGAGCATAGCGATCATGGCCGCGGCGCCGCCAAGGTGGCCCAGGCCGCCCGTTGCCCGGTCTGGCTTTCGCATGGCAGCCACGCCATGCTGGAAGCGGTGGGCGATGCCCCCGCTTCGCCCCGCATCCTCGAAGGCCATCGCTCCTTCGCCCTGGGCGATCTGGAAATCACCCCCTACCCGGTGCCGCACGACGCCCGCGAACCGGTCCAGTTCGTCTTTTCCGACGGCGCCCGCCGCTTCGGCCTGCTCACCGATGCCGGCCACGTCACGCCGCACATGGAACAGGTGCTGGAGGGCTGCGACGGCCTGGCGCTGGAGTGCAACCACGACGTGGCGAAACTGGAGGCCGGCGGCTACCCGGCCGCCCTCAAGCGGCGCATCCTCGGCCGCTACGGCCACCTCGACAACGCCGCCGCCGCCGCGCTGCTGGCGCGGGTGGCCGGCCCCGGCCTCAGGCACGTGGTGGCGGCCCACCTGTCCGAGGAGAACAACAGCCCGCAACTGGCGCGCATGGCGCTCGCCGATGCCCTGGGTTGCGAAGCGCACTGGATCGGCGTCGCCGATCAGGAAACCGGACTGGATTGGCGGGAACTCTGATGGAAGTCGGCACTGAACACGCACCCGCCCTGGAAGCGGCCACCAGCTTCGCCGACCTGGGGCTGGACGCGAAAATCCTCGCGGCCCTCGACGGAATGGGCTACAAGACCCCCACCCCCATCCAGAAGCAGGCCATTCCCCTGGTGCTGTCCGGTCGCGACCTCATGGCCCAGGCGCAGACCGGCACCGGCAAGACCGCCGCCTTCGCCCTGCCGCTGCTGCAGAAGATGATCCCGCACGCCAACGCCAGCGCCTCCCCGGCCCGCCACCCGGTGCGCGCCCTGGTCCTTGCCCCGACCCGCGAACTCGCCATCCAGGTGCACGAGAGCGTGGTGACCTACAACAAGAATCTGCCGCTGCGCAGCACCGTGGTGTTCGGCGGCGTCGACATGAAGCCGCAGGAAGCCGACCTCAAGGCCGGTGTCGAAATCCTGGTGGCCACCCCCGGCCGCCTGCTGGACCACGCCGGCAGCAAGGTGGTGCACCTGGCCAACGTGCAATTTCTGGTGTTGGACGAGGCCGACCGCATGCTCGACATGGGCTTCCTGCCCGACCTCAAGCGCATCCTCAACCTGCTGCCGAGCCAGCGCCAGACCCTGCTGTTTTCCGCCACCTTCGACGACAACATCGTCGGCCTGGCCAAGAGCTTCCTGCAGAACCCGATCAAGGTGGAGGTGGCCCGCCGCAACACCGCCGCCGAGACCGTCGAGCAGGTGGTGCACAAGGTGAAGGAGGACGACAAGCTGGACGCCCTGGTCCAGGTGATCCAGGCCCGCGACATCAGCCAGGCCCTGGTCTTCACCCGCACCAAGATCGCCGCCGACAAGCTCGGCCGCCGCCTGCTCAAGCGCGGCATCCCCGCCGCCACCATCCACGGCGACAAGGCCCAGCTCGAGCGGCTCGCCGCCCTGGACGGCTTCAAGCAGGGCAAGATGCGACTGTTGGTGGCCACCGACATCGCCGCGCGCGGCCTGGACATCGTCGAACTGCCCTGCGTGGTCAACTTCGAACTGCCCTATTCGCCCGAGGACTACGTCCACCGCATCGGCCGCACCGGCCGCGCCGGCGCCTCGGGTCTGGCCGTCTCCCTGGTGTCGCACGAGGAGGAGCGGCTGCTGGCCGGCATCGAACGCTTCATCAAGCGCGACCTGAAACCCGTCCCCCTGCCCGAGCCGCCGCCGGTCCACGTGGCCGCCCCCGGCAAGGATGCGGCCATAGCCCCGGCGCGCAGCGGTCGCCGCCGCGCAGAACCGGTGTGCGCCCTGCTGATGCCGCCCGCCCGACCGGCCGACCCCGCCGCCTCCGCCGGCCAGCAATGAGCCCCGTGGAAGGCCTGCTGCTCGCGGGCCTGGCCGGTCTGGGCGTGTTTTTCTGGGACGGCCTGCAAAAACGCGAACTCGCCCTGCAGGCCGCGCGCCGCGTCTGCGAACAGGCCGGCGTGCAGTTCCTCGACGACACCGTCGCCCTGCGCAAGATGGCCCTGCGCCGCGACGCCGACATGCGCACCCGTGTCTACCGCGAATACGGCTTCGAATATTCCAGCGTCGGCGACGACCGCCAGGCGGGGCGGGTGTACATGTTAGGCAATAAGGTCCTGTCGGCGGATTTGATCAGTTGAGTATGCAAAGCTGCGGCGTCCTCTCCTTCATCCCGCCGATGACGCAACTCAACACGCCCTACCCGTCCACCGCTTACCTCACCGGCTTCCTGCGTTCGCGCGGTATCGCCGCCGCGCAGGAAGATCTGGCCCTGGCTCTGGTGCTGCGCCTGTTCACGCCGGACGGGCTGCGCGCGATCCGCGCGCGTGTCGAGACCATTCCGCCGGCGCGGCGGGCGCCGGTGCTGGTCGCCTTCGTCGAGCATTTTCCGCGTTATCTCGCCAGCATCGACGCCGCCATCGCCTTCCTGCAGGGGCGCGATCCCAGCCTCGCGCATCGCATCGCGCGGCGCGATTTCCTGCCCGAGGGGCCGCGTTTCGCCGCGCTCGACGTCTACATCGACCCGGACGGCGGCGATGCGCTGGCCTGGGCGTTCGGTGCGCTCGGCGTGCAGGATCGCGCGCGGCATCTGGCGACGTTGTATCTCAACGATCTTGCCGACGTGCTGCGCGAGTCGGTCGACGCGCGTTTCGAATTCGTGCGCTATGCCGAGTCGCTGGCGCAAAGCCAGGCGAGTTTCGAGCCGCTGGCCGCGGCGCTGGCGGCGCCGCCCAACCTGATCGACGCGACCCTGCGCGAACTGACCCTGGAGGCGATCGCGCGGCACGCGCCGGACCTGGTGCTGGTGACGGCGCCGTTCCCCGGCAACGTCTATGCCGCCTTCCGCATCGCGCAGGCGATCAAGACCGCGCACCCCCACATCCGCACCGTGCTCGGCGGCGGTTTCGTCAACACCGAACTGCGCGAACTCAAGGAAGCGCGCGTGTTCGACTATTTCGACTACGTCAGCCTGGACGACGGCGAGCGGCCGCTGCTGGCGCTGCTCGAACACCTGCGCGGCGAACGGCCGGCGGAGCGCCTGGTGCGCACCTACCTGCGCGAGGCCGGCGCGGTGCGCTACGTGGATTGCGGCGAGGCGGACATCCCCTTCGCCGAGGTCGGTACGCCGACCTGGGACGGCCTGCCGCTGGACCGCTATCCCGCCATTCTCGACCTGCTCAACCCGATGCACCGGCTCTGGTCGGACGCGCGCTGGAACAAGCTGACCGTGGCGCACGGCTGCTACTGGAAGAAATGCAGCTTCTGCGACGTCAGTCTGGATTACATCGCGCGCTACGACGCCGCCGGCGCCGAACTGCTGGCCGACCGCATCGAGGCGATCATCGCCGAGACCGGCCAGACCGGCTTTCACTTCGTCGACGAAGCCGCGCCGCCCAAGGCGCTGAAGGCGCTGGCCGAGGAACTGCGCCGCCGCAACCGGGCGATTTCCTGGTGGGGCAACATCCGCTTCGAGAAATCCTTCACCCCGGAACTTTGCCGGCAGCTTGCCGACAGCGGCTGCATCGCCGTGTCCGGCGGTCTCGAAGTGGCTTCCGACCGCCTGCTGAAACGGATGCGGAAAGGCGTCTCGGTGCGGCAGGTCGCGCGCGTCACGCACGCCTTCGCCGAGGCCGGCATCCTGGTGCACGCCTACCTGATGTACGGCTTTCCGACGCAGACCGTGCAGGACACCGTCGACGCGCTCGAATACGTGCGCCAGTTGTTCGCCGCCGGCTGCATCCAGTCCGGCTTCTTCCATCGTTTCGCCTGCACCGTGCATGCGCCGGTGGGTTTGCGCCCGGGGGACTACGGCGTGACGCTGCAACCGCTGCCGCCGGTGAGCTTCGCGCGCAACGACGTCGGCTTCATCGACCCCGCCGGCGTCGATCACGACCGCCTCGGCGTCGCCCTCAACAAGGCGCTGTACAACTACATGCACGGCCTCGGCCTGGACGCCGACGTGCGCGGCTGGTTCGATCTGCGTGTGCCGAAGCCGCGCGTGGCGCGGGATTTTATCGTCAGGGCGCTGTCGACCCGGGCGGCATGAGTCGTGCGCGTCGAGCTTACGCGCAGTTCAATTCGCCGCGAACACCCCTTCCATGATCTCCATGAACCTTCTCGCCTGGGGCGAGAGGAAGCGCCCCTTTCTCAGCACCAGGCCGTAGCTGCGCTGCGGGAAGTACTGGGTGAGGGGGATGCGCGCCAGGGGTTCGGTGCCCTCCAGGCAGATGTCGGTGACGATGGAGATGCCCATGCCCAGGCTCACATACTTCTTGATGACTTCCCAGCCGCCGGCCTCCAGGGTGACGGTGAAGGTCAGGTTGTTCTGCTGGAACACGTACTTGACGATGCGCCAGGTCGAGAGGTGGCTGGGCGGCAGGATGAGGCCGTACTGGCTGACGTCCTCCAGGGTGATCTCGGCCCCGGAGGCGGATTTTTCCGCCAGGGGGTGGCCCACGGGGGTGATGAGCATGGGGTCGTAGTTCACCACCGGCTTGTATTCGATGTCTTCCGGCACCTCCAGCATGGAACCGACGGCGAAGTCGATCTCGTCGGAGCGCAGCATCTTCAGGCCGTCGCGGCCGGTGACGTTGTGCATCTTGAGCTGCACCTTGGGGTAGGCGGTGACGAACTGGCGCACCGGCTCCGGCAGGATGTAGAGGATGGTCGATTCGCCGGCGCCGATCTTGAGTTCGCCCGATTCCAGCTTGCCGAAATGGGCGGCGAAGCTTTCCTGCAATTTGTCGATGCCGTCCACCAGGGGTTCGGACAGCTGGAACAGGACCTCGCCCTCGGGGGTGAGCTTGAGGTGGGGACCGCGCCGCTCGAACAGCACCACGGCGAGTTCCCGCTCCAGGGCCTGGATCTGCAGGGAGACGGAGGGCTGCGAGAGGAACAGCTTGTCCGCCGCCTTGGAGATGCTGCCGCAACGCACCACCTGATAGAACGCCCGCAACTGTTTGAGCCGGTTGTTCTTGTAGTACAGCGGGGCATCGGAGGGCATGGCCATCTCCTATAAATAAATGAAAGCGGTGGCCGGGGTGGCGGGGCGTATTGTGCATTGCATCATTGAATCAGCCAATACGCAAGATTGAAATTATTGGCTGACCTGAGGAACGAGACTTTTACACTGTGCACTGCAACAATTTCGACTTGACGGTCCGAATTGTTGAATACACAAGTCCAGAAAGGTGTTCGCGATGGAGATGATGTCCGGCATCGCGGTGGCAGCCGCCTTCATGGCCGTCCTCGGCACCCTGTTGGCCTGGCTGTTGGCGGTGGCCAACAAGCGTTTCTATGTCTATGAGGACCCGCGCATCGGCGAGGTCGAGGAACTCCTGCCCATGTCCAACTGCGGCGCCTGCGGCGCCGCCGGCTGCCGCAATTTCGCCGAGCAGGTGGTGGCCGGCGAGATCGTGCCGGGCAAGTGCACGGTCAACGCGCCGGAGATGAACGTCTACATCGCCAATTTCCTGGGCGTGTCGCTGGGCGACGTGGAGAAGCGCTTGGCGCGCCTGGCCTGCGCCGGCGGCAGCCACGTGGCCTACGTGCGCGCCAACTACAAGGGCCTGGGCACCTGTCGCGCCGCCGCGACAGTATCCGGCGGCGGCAAGGCCTGCGCCTGGGGCTGCCTGGGCCTGGGCGACTGCGGCGCGGTGTGCGATTTCGACGCCATCGCCATGAACTCCCACGGGCTTCCCGTCGTGGATGCCGATCTGTGCACCGCCTGCGGCGATTGCGTCGAGGTGTGCCCGAAGGACCTGTTTTCCTTGCAGCCCGTGCGCCACAAGCTCTGGGTGGCCTGCAAGAGCCGGGCGGACGGCGACGTTGCCGAGGCGCAATGCGAGGTGGCCTGCACCGCCTGCGGCAAGTGCGTCATGGATGCCGCCCCCGGTCTGATCCGCCTGGACAACAACCTGGCGGTGATCGACTACGCCAAGAACCACTTGGCGTCTCCCGTGGCGATCGAGCGCTGCCCCACCGGGGCCATCGTCTGGCTGCAGGATGGCCGGGCGGCGAAAGGCCG
>JBBIIR010000068.1:0-8812 GCA_037446455.1 Hydrogenophilales bacterium
CGTGCTCTCCGACCCGGAGAAGCGCGCCGCCTACGACCAGCTCGGCGCCCATTACCGGCCCGGCCAGGAGTTCCGGCCGCCGCCCGACTGGGATGCCGGCTTCGAATTCTCCGGCGGCGGCTTCCGCCCGGGCGAGGCCGCCGACTTCAGCGACTTCTTCGCCGAACTGTTCGGCCGCATGGGCGGACGCGACGCCGGCTTCCGGGGCGGCGGGCAAGGTTTTCGCGGCGCCGGCGAGGACCATCACGCGAAAGTGATGCTCGACATCGAGGACGCCTTCCGCGGCGCCACCCGGCAGATCAGCCTGCGCGTGCCGCAAGTGGACGCCCAGGGCCGCGCGCGGTTGGCCACCCGCACCCTCAACGTGCGCATTCCCAAAGGCGTGCGCGAGGGTCAGGTCATCCGCCTGGCCGGGCAGGGCGCGCCGGGCCTGGGCGGCGGACCGGCCGGCGACCTGCTGCTGGAGGTGCGCTTCCGGCCGCACGAACGCCTGCGCGCCGAGGGCCGCGATCTGCACCTGTCCCTGCCGGTGGCGCCCTGGGAGGCGGCGCTGGGCGCCGTGGTGGCGGTGGAGCTGCCGGAGGGCGCGGTCAAGGTGCGCATCCCCGAGGGCGCGCAGAGCGGCCGCCAGTTGCGCGTGCGCGGCAAGGGCCTGCCCGGCGATCCGCCCGGCGACCTGTTGCTGGACCTGCGCGTGGTGCTGCCGCCGGCCGACACGCCGCGCGCCCGCGAACTCTACGAAACCATGGCGAGGGAACTCGCCTTCGATGCGCGGAGGACCTGAGCCATGCCTGAACGCGACGACGACATCCTGCCGGGCAGCCTCATGGAAGAGACCTGGCTCACCCTGGAACAGGTGGCCGCCGCCTGTCCCGTCGAGCCCGCCTGGCTGCTCGCGCACATCGAATCGGGCCTGTTCCCGCACGCCGAGAGCGTCGCCGGCGTCTGGCGCTTTTCCGGCCCGGCCCTGCAGCGCGCCCGCCGCATGCGGCAACTGGAACGCGATTTCGACGCGGTGCCGGAACTCGCCGCGCTGGTGGCGGACTTGCTGGAGGAGGTGGACGCGCTACGTGTCCGTCTGCGTTGCGCGGGGTTGGAGTAGGGCGGTTATGCCACAGGTCGGCTCAGGAAGATTCGAGCTCAGCCAGAAGACCCCGCACCGCATCGAGCAGGGCAGGCAAGTCCTGGTGCGCCACATTCCACACGGTGGTGTGGTTGACCAGGGCGTAACCGTGAATGAGCAGATTGCGGAAGGGGACGATTTGCGCGTGATGGGGAATGCGCGCGGCGAGGGAAGAATCGAGCTTTGCCAGTTGGTTCAGCGCTTCACCAATGATTTCAAACTTTCGCTCCACCGCTGCGTGGACCATCGGCGATTCCGCATAGTCGAAGGGTCCGAGATCACCCACGAACCGCCCGATGGCTTGCGCCGCCTCACGCACGTCCCAGAGGTAGGCGCGGACGTCACGTTGCATAGACCAATTCCCGGTGGCGATTGATGTTGGCCAGGAGGTAAGGGTTGCGCACGGCGGATAGCTCGACCAGATCCACGCCACGCGACAGCAGGGCTTCCAGTTCGGACTTCACACCGAAGAATTCGGCCAGGCCCACTCCCGCCCCCGGACCGAATTCGACCAGAAAATCCGCGTCGCTCCGCTCCGGATCGAAGTCCTCTCCGCGGGCGGCGGAACCGAACACCTCCAGACGATGGATGCGGTAACGCCGGCAAATCTCCTCGATATCGGGTCGGTGTTTCTCGATCAGGGGATGCACGCCTGGACTCCGGGAAAACAACTCGGACCAAGTGTAGCAGGCGCGGCACAAACCTCGCGTCTGGAGGTGTCCGCCTTGCCGCGAGGCTTTTGGCCTGCGTTCGTTTTCCCCGAACCGATTGCCCGCTTCATGGTCTGCCCGCAAGCACCCACATCGCGCGACCTGATTAGCCATCAAACTCAGCTATCCCCAAGAACCGTCATTCCGGGGCTGCCCGTCAGGGCAGAACCCGGAATCCAGAGGTTTTATGGACGTTTTTTCTGGATTCCGGGCTCCGCTTCGCGGCCCCGGAATGACGTGCTGAACTTTGTGGCTAATCAAGTCGCGCGATGAGTGGATTCTTGTCCGCTGCAACGGCGCCGGCGCAGACACGGTGGAACGGCGCGGGTCACCACAGCCGCGCGTCGCTTCGGCGTCACGAGGGCCGCTTCGTGCCACACCTACGGGCGAGAGAACGAGACGCGCACGTCGCCAGCACGGATCGTGCCGGGTCGCACGACGCTGGTCGGCAAGCCGCTGGGCAGCAGCCGCACCTTCTTCTCGTTGCGGTTGAGGTCGCGCATCTCGAACGTGACCGGCAGCGTCCTGGCGAAGGCCGCAGCGGCCGCGGTGTCGTCCAGCGCCACCTTGAAACGGCTGGTTCCCACGTTCATCACCACGCGAGCTTGATCGGTGGGCCGTGACATCTGGGGTTCCGCGGCATGGGCCGGCGGCGGCATCGCCAGGGTCAGCAGCAGCGCGGCGAGCCGGCGCGCCATCGCGCCCGTGGTGTCGGTCATGCCTGCGCCTTCAGGTGTTGGTCGAAGAAGCCAGCGATCGCGTCGAACGGGATCTTGTCCATGCGGTCGTACAGATCGACGTGGTTGGCGCCCTTGACGATCATCAGTTCCTTGGGCTGCGCCGCGGCCGCGTAGGCGGTCTCGCTAAAGTAGCGCGAGTGGGCGTTTTCGCCGTGGACGAACAGGATGGGCCGCGGCGCGATTTCCGCGATGTATGTCAGGATCGGCATGTTCATGAAAGACAGCGGCGTCGTCATCGTCCAGGCGTTACCGGAGTTGACCGAGCGCGGGTGGTAACCGCGCGGCGTCATGTAGTAGTCGTGATAGTCGACCAGGAACCGCGCTTCGCCACCCTTCAACTGGTTGTAGGCCGGCTGGTACGCCGGCTTGCCGTTCGCGGCATCCTTCCAACGCTGCCGACTCAGCTGCTCCAGGGTCTGCGCACGCTGCTCGGAGGTCACGCTGTCGTTGTAACCCTTGGACATGACACGGGTCATGTCGTACATGGTGCTGGCGACGACGGCCTTGACGCGCTTGTCGGCAGCCACGGCATTCAGTGCCATGCCACCCCAACCGCAGATGCCGATGACGCCGATGCGCTCACGATCGACCAAGGGGTGCAGTCCGAGGAAATCCACCGCAGCCATGAAGTCCTCGGTGTTGATGTCCGGCGAGGCGGCGTTGCGCGGCTCGCCGCCGCTTTCACCGGTGAAGGAGGCGTCGAACGCGAGCGCGACGAAGCCGCGTTCGGCCATCGTCTGCGCATAGAGCCCCGACGACTGTTCCTTCACCGCACCGAAAGGTCCGCCCACGGCCAACGCAGCCAGCTCGCGGCCGGCGGCGTTCTTCGGCACGTAGAGGTCAGCGGCCAGAGTGATGCCGTAGCGGTTCATGAACGTCACTTTGCGGTGATTGACCTGGGGACTTCTGGGGAAGGTCTTGTCCCAGTTCTGGGTCAGTGGCATGGCACGGTTTCCGGTTGAAGCGGCGGCGGCGTTCGCCAGGGTCACTCGGGGGGTGACGAGCGCCGCGGCCACGGCCGCGACGGAACCTTGAAGAAAGCGCTTGCGAGACAGGGACGAGTTCATGGGGCGTGCTCCTGAGGATTGAACGCTTTGCGCCCCACACGGCTTGCCGGGAAGCGCCTTTGATGCATGCCGCCCATTCTTCCGATCCGGCCCGTCGACAGGTAGATCGTTCCTGCAGGGTTCTTGCCTGATCCTCCAGGAAGCGGGACTCCTAAGCCGGATGCGGATACCCTTCATCCTCGCCGTTCACCAAGCCATCCCTATGCATGCTTCTTCCGAGAAAGACCGTCGCAGCCGCATCGCGGCCATGCAGTCCGACATTGCACGAACCATCGAACGGCACACCCAAGGCGTGGCGGACTGCGGAACTCCCATTCCCGGCCTCACGCTCTTTCGCCGCGAGGCACCGGCGCGCCCTGCCGTCTGCATGGTGGAGCCCAGCATCGTGATGGTGGCCCAGGGGGCGAAGCGCCTGCTGGTAGGCGGCGAGGGGTACGGCTATGACGCCGAGCGATTCCTGATCACGTCGCTCGACCTGCCGGCCAATTCGGAGGTCATCGAGGCATCCGCGCCCAGACCCTGTTTCGGCCTGGTGCTGAAGCTGGACGTCCGCCTGCTCGCCGAACTGATCGCCCAGGATCCCGAGCCGCCACGGCGCGAACGATCGCCGCAGAGCAGCGTCGGTGTGGGCGAAATCACCGTGGCCTTGCTGGAGCCGCTCGTGCGCCTGGTGCACCTGCTCGACGAGCCGACCGCCATCCCCGTCCTCGCCCCGCTGATCCAGCGCGAGATCCACTACCGGCTGCTGGCCACGGACCAGGCGCCGCGTTTACGACAGATCGCGTCTGTCGGCAGCCAGAGCCACCGCGTCGCGCGGGCGATCAACTGGCTGAAGCTGCACTACGCCGAGTCCCTGCGCATCGAGGACCTGGCAGCCCGGGCCCAGATGAGCGTTTCGGGCCTGCACCATCACTTTCGGCAGCTCGCCGGCATGAGTCCGTTGCAGTACCAGAAGTGGCTGCGGCTGAACGAAGCGCGGCGCCTGATGCTCAGCGAGGGGGCGGAGGCCGCGACTGCGGGGTTCAGCGTCGGCTATGAGAGCCCTTCGCAGTTCAGCCGCGAGTACGCACGGTTGTTCGGCGCGCCGCCGCGGCGGGACATCGAAAAGCTGAAGCTGCAGGGCGGCCTGCCGGGTCCGAGCCAGCTCACGGCGGGGCGGCGTCCGCGGGACAGCGCGGCGACGGCCTGAGACATGCGGCGGGTGATCGTGCCAGACATCGGCCGGTTTCCAGTCCATGAAAAAGCAGGGACCCGCGCCATACAAAACGAACCAGGGCGGCATCCGGGTGGAGGTGGCTCCAGTGCGGGCAGGTTGTTCTCGTTCATGAGCGCGGTCCCTCAGTGAATATCCGTCGATCAACCCAGCCTGCGCGCCACCACGGCGACGCGTCGGCCAAAGAGCTTCGCGGTTTCCAGGTCGCCGGGCAGCATTTCGTCCGGGCTGCTATCGGAAGGCGATTGGGCCATGGCGCCGCTGAACGAACCGACATAGTTGATGTCGTTGCGCTGCGCCGCCTTGGCGTTGGAGGGCATCAAGCC
Source organism: Hydrogenophilales bacterium (assembly GCA_037446455.1). Lineage (GTDB taxonomy): Bacteria > Pseudomonadota > Gammaproteobacteria > Burkholderiales > Thiobacillaceae > PFJX01. Next base: position 5,180 of record JBBIIR010000068.1, read on the forward strand.
CGTGCCCACCCAGATGCCGCTGTGCTGCATGGCCAGGGTGAAGAGATAGTGCAGCGTGGACAGCTTGTCGCCGTTCATCGTCGCGCTGTTGGTGAAGCCGGCGAACAGTTTGTCCTTCCATTTCTGGTGGTACCAGGGCTTGCTGGAAGCGTCGGCGAATTTCTTGAACTGCCAGCTGACCGTGCCCATGTAGGTGGGCGAGCCCATGATGATGGCGTCCGCCGCATCGAGGGCGTCCCAGCCGCCTTCCGGCAGATTGCCTTCGGCGTCGATGGGCACCAGTTCGGCTTCGGCGCCTTCGGCCACGGCCTGAGCCATGCGCAGGGTGTGGCCGTAGCCGGAATGAAAGACGACCGCGATTTTTTTCATGGCGATTCTCCTGAAGTGGCCGTGTTTATTCCTGGATCGCCTCGATGGCGATGTCGATGCGGACCTCGTCGCCGACGTGGGGCGCGTACTTGCCGGCGTTGAAATCGGAGCGCTTCACCACGGCATGGGCATTCGCGCCGATGGCATTTTTCTTCAGCATCGGGTGCGGCATGGCCTGGAAGGACGTGACTGTGAGGGTGACCGGGCGCGTGACGCCCTTCAGCGTCAACTCGCCTTCGATCTTCGCCGGCTTGTCGCCCTTGAATTTGACCCTGGTCGACTTGAACGTGGCCGTCGGGTGCCGGGCGGTGTCGAGGAAATCCTCGCCCTGGATGTGTTCGTTGAAGGTGGCGTAGCCGGTATCCACCGATTTGGCATCGATGACGATGTCGACCGAGCCGGTCTTGGCGGCCTTGTCGAAGACGACCTTGCCCGTGGTCTTGTTGAAGCGCGACAACTGGGTCGAATAGCCGAAGTGGCTGTATGAGAAGCGCGGATAGGTATGCGTGCCATCGACGACGAAGGTTTCCGGCGCGGCGTAGGCCGCGGTGCTGGCGATGGCGGCAAAGGCGAGAAGGACGAGTGGCTTTTTCATGCGGGTTCTCCTGAGGGTGGACTTACTTGGGGGTTGAAGCGATGCGGAACGTGACCCGGACCTCGTTCGCCACGATGTCGAACTTGGCCCAGGCGCCTTCGCCGATGCTGAAATCGCCCCGGCGAAGGGTGAAGGCGCCGTCGAAGACGCCGGTATTGCCCTGCGTGGCAAACGTCGCCGGCACGACGATGTCGCTGGCATGGGCGGTCGGCGCCAGACTGGCGGCAAGGTGCCATGCGAGGGCGATGCGTTTCATGACGGTCTCTCCTTGAAGGATCAGCGGGCGAATTTGGGCAACATCCGGGTCAGGACGTCGTCCCCGGCAATGAAGTGATGCTTCAGGGCGGCGGCGGCATGGCCGAGCACGATCACCGCCAGCGCCATGTTGAGGGCCCAATGCACGGTCCGCAGCAGGTCGCCGATTTCCTGGTTCTTTTCCAGCAGGTCCGGCAGGGGAATCAGACCGAACCACACGGTCTGAAATCCTTTCGCCGAACTCATCAGCCAGCCGGACAGGGGAATCGCGAGCATCAACAGATACAGCAGGTGATGGCCGGCATGGGCGACCCATTGTTCGAGCCGCGGCATGTGTTCAGGCAGGGCCGGCGGGCGGTGCGTCGCGCGCCAGGCGAGACGCGCGATGACGAGGAAGAACATGCCGACCCCGGCCCACTTGTGCCACGCATAGAGCTTCAGTTTGTCGGGCGAGAGCGGCAGCTCGTGCATGTACACGCCGAGCGCGAACAAGCCGACGAGGCCGATGGCCATCAGCCAGTGGAGCGTAATGGCGACGCCGGTATGGCGATTCGTGGTCATGGGGTTCTCCAGTGTGTCTGTCGGGTTCAGGGCGCCAGGTCGAACACCAGGACTTCCGCGTCCTCGCCATCGCTCAGCGTCAGGAGGCTTTCCCCGGCCAGCTCGGCCGCGTCGCCGGCGAGCAGGCGCCGGCCATTGACCTTGAGCACGCCGCGCACCAGGTGCGCGTAGGCCTTGCGGGCCGGGTCGAGGACGAGCGCGAAGGATTCGCCTCCATCGAACAGCCCGGCATACAGGGCGGCATCCGCAAGTGATGGCTGACCAGCCAGCCATGGTCGGCGTAGCCGCGCTCCTGGGATTTGCGAATGTTCAGCATGGTCGGTTCTCCAATGTCAGTTCGCCGTCGGGGCGATCCGCTTGCATGGGCTGAACTTTAGGGTTCAGGGCGGCCTTTGCGATCCAGCCGCTTTGATAGCATCATTCAAAATCATTGAATGGATAGCACATGAACAATCAAACCCGGTTCGCCGCCCGTCAGGTTTTGACGCCCGATGCCCTGGAGATGCTGCTGCGCATCGCCGAAAGCGGGAGTTTCGCGGCCGCCGCCCGCGCCAGCGGCATGGTGCCGAGCGCGCTGACCTACCGGGTGCGTCAGATCGAGGAGGCGCTCGACGTGCTGTTGTTCGACCGCGGTTCACGCCAGGCGCGTCTGACCGAAGCCGGTTCGGAGCTGATCCGGGAAGGCCAGCGCCTGCTGGCCGAGATGGATGCCGTGGCCAATCGCGTCAAGCGCGTCGCCACGGGCTGGGAGCCCCAGTTCACGGTCGCCGTCGACAGCATCATCAACGAGTCCACGGTGATGGAACTCTGCGCGTCCTTCCTTGCCCTCAACCCGCCGACGCGCCTGCGCATTCGCGCCGAGACGCTGTCCGGCACGCTCGAAGCCCTCACGTCGGGGCTGGCGGACCTGTCGCTCGGCGTGGTGGCCGAGACGGGCGCGACGGCCGGCTTGCGGATGAAACCGCTCGGCGTGCAGCGCTTCATCTTCGCCGTGGCGCCCCACCATGCGTTGGCCAAGGCGACAGAACCCTTGAGCGACGACGTCATGCGCCCGCACCGCGTCGTCGCCGCAGCCGATTCCGTCCAGCGCGGCAGCGGCATGACCGTCGGCCTGCTGGCCGGCCAGGATGTCTTCACCGTCACCAGCATGCGGAGCAAGCTCGAAGCCCAGTTGCGCGGCCTGGGCTGCGGCTTTCTGCCGGAAGGCCTGGCGCGACCCTATATCGATGCCGGACGCCTGGTCAGCAAGCGGGTCGAGCGCCCGGAACACCAGATTCACGCCAGCTACGCCTGGCGCCGGACGCCCGCCGCCTCACGCGGTCGGGCGCTGCAATGGTGGCTGGACACATTGGAGCATGAGCACACGCGCCAGGCGCTGATGTGCATGACCCATCGTTAGGCACGGCAAGCCCGCCCCCGTGAAAGACCGTGCTGGCGGGACGGCGGCGATGAAGCGGTGCCCGCTTCAACTCAACGCATCAACAGTTCCTGATGAAGGGCGCGCGGAGGCTTGCCGGAACTTGGCCGTCTCCGGAAAAATCATCTCCCGACATGATCAGCCATCAAGCTCTGCCATCGCCAAGGTCCGTCATTCCGGGGCTGCCCGTCAGGGCAGAACCCGGAATCCAGTGGTTTATCCTTGATTCCTCGGTTGACCGCTCATTGATCTTCGAACATCCGCATGGTTGCCGACGTTTGCGCCTTCGACGCGGTTCACCATTTGGGTGAGCCCGCTACACGCCCGCTTTCGCGGCTGTGCGGGCGCCTGGCTTTGTCGCGCCTCCTTGCGGGGAACGACCCCGCGGCGTCGTCGCTTCGCGCCAGACACCCGCACAGCCGCGCCTTCGGACGTG
>JBBIIR010000069.1:0-8801 GCA_037446455.1 Hydrogenophilales bacterium
CGTGGGCTTCCGCCCCTATGTCTGGCACCTCGCCAAGGCCCTGAACCTCACCGGCTGGGTGCGCAATGACGCCGCCGGGGTGGAGGTGCTGGTGGAAGGCGAAGCGGCGGCCGTCGAAGCCTTCACCCGCCGTCTGCCCGAGGAAATCCCGCCCCTGGCCCGGGTACGGGAACTGACCTGGCAGGACGCCCCGGCCACAGGTGGGCACGCCGGGTTCGCCATCGTCGAAAGCGGCGCCGGCCGCGCCGCCACTCTCATCGGCCCCGACACCGCCGTCTGCCCGGATTGCCTGGCGGAACTGTTCGACCCGGCCGACCGGCGCTGGCGCTACGCCTTCATCAACTGCACGCACTGCGGCCCCCGCTACACCCTCACCCGGTGCCTGCCCTACGACCGGGCGCAGACCAGCATGGCGGCGTTTCCCCTGTGTCCGGATTGCGAGCGGGAATACCGGAATCCTGCGGACCGGCGCTTTCATGCGGAGCCCACGGCGTGTCCGGAGTGCGGGCCGGGGTTGTGGGTGGAAGTTCTCCCTCCCCCGCGGGCGGGGGAGGGCAGGGGAGAGGGGGCCTTTCCCCGGAGAGGCCAAAATCCTTCCCTCTCCCCAACCCTCCCCCCCGGGGGGAGGGAGCAAGACCCCATCGCCGACGTCCTCCACCGCCTGCAAGCCGGCCAGATCGTCGCCATCAAGGGCCTGGGCGGCTTCCATCTGGCCTGCGACGCCCGCGATGCCGCCGCCGTGCGGACCCTGCGCGAGCGCAAGAACCGGGAGGAGAAGCCCTTCGCCGTCATGGCGGCCAACCTGGCCTCCCTGGCCGAGTGGGTGGAGGTGAGCCCCGCCGAGGCGGCGCTGCTGCAATCCCCGGAACGGCCCATCGTCCTGCTGCGCAAGAAGCCGGGGGCCGACGCGGCTTTTCCCGGCATCGCCCCGGGCCTGGCCTGGCTGGGGGTCATGCTGCCCTACACGCCGCTGCACTGGATGCTTTTCCATGACGCGGCCGGACGGCCCGCAGGCACGGCCTGGATGGACCAGGCCCAGGAACTGGTGCTGGTGATGACCAGCGCCAACCCGGGTGGCGAGCCCCTGGTGATCGGCAACGGGGAAGCGGTGGAACGCCTGGCCGGCATCGCCGACGCGGTGCTGATGCACGACCGGGACATCGTGGTGCGCTGTGATGATTCGGTGGTGCGTTGTGTGGCCGAAATCCCCCCCAGCCCCCCTTTACGAAAGGGGGGAGAACCCCCTCAGACCGACGCCGAAGGGTCCATGAGCAGTGTGGCCAATGCAATGGCGGCGGGGGGAGAACCCCCTCAGACCGTCGCCGAAGGGTCCCTCCCTTTGGAAAAGGGAGGACAGGAGGGATTTCACCGCGTCACTGATGCCGGCATCTTCGAAATCCCCCCTAGCCCCCCTTTAAAAAGGGGGGAAGCAAACCTGCAATTCATCCGCCGCGCCCGGGGCTACACCCCCCGGGCCATCCGCCTGGCCAAAGCCGGCCCGTCCGTGCTGGCCCTGGGCGGCTACCTCAAGAACACGATCTGCGTCACCCGGGGCGACGAGGCTTTCGTCTCCCAGCACATCGGCGGTCTGGACAACCCGGCCACCTGCAACATGCTGATGGAGGTGACGCGGCACCTGTTGGACATCCTGGAAGTGAAACCGGAGGCGGTGGCCCACGACTTGCATCCGGATTTCTTCTCCAGCCGCCACGCCCTGGAACTGGCCGGCGCCTGGGGCGTGCCGGCATTGGCGGTGCAGCACCACCACGCCCATATCGCGGCGGTGGCGGCGGAACACGGCGTCAGCGGCCCCATCCTTGGCTTGGCGCTGGACGGGGTGGGCCTGGGCAGTGACGATGCCCTCTCCCCCGGCCCCTCCCCCCAGATGGGGGAGGGGAGCGACAAGCGCCGCTACGCGGCGACCACCGGTTCGGCCTGGGGCGGCGAGCTGCTGCGGCTGGAGGGTGCGGGATTCAAGCGCCTGGGCCATCTCTCGCCCCTGGCGCTGCCCGGTGGCGACAAGGCGGCCAAGGAGCCCTGGCGCATGGCGGCGGCGGCCCTGTTCAAACTGGGCCGCGCCGACGAGATTCCCCGCCGCTTCCCCGGCCAGCCCCTGGCCCGGCAGTTGCACGTGATGTTGGAGCGCGACGTGCATTGCCCGCCCACCACCAGCCTGGGCCGCTGGTTCGACGCCGCCGCCGGCCTGCTGGGGGCGCGGGAGGTCATGGCCTACGAGGGCCAGGCGGCGATGTTGCTGGAGGGGATGGCGGAGCGGGGCGGGGACGTCGCGCCCGTAGCCGGCGGGTATGTCCTGGACGAGTCCGGCCAGCTTGACCTCCTGCCCCTCCTTGCCCGCCTCGCCGACGAACCCGATCCCGTCCACGGCGCCGTCCTGTTCCACGCCACCCTGGCCCTGGCCCTGGCGGACTGGACGGAACAGGTCGCGCGGCGGGAGGGTCTCAGCACCGTCGCCCTGGGCGGCGGCTGCTTCCTCAACCACATGCTTTCCCGCGACCTGGGCCGCCTGCTGGCGGAACGCGGCCTCACCGCGCTGGAGGCGCGCCAGGTGCCGCCCAACGACGGGGGCTTGAGCCTGGGCCAGGCTTGGGTTGCAATTCGTTCGCTCGATGCCCGCCAGTTCAAGGGGACGCTCCGCGCCCCTAACTGGCCATGAAAGGAAGTCCATATGTGCCTCGCCATCCCCGCCCGAGTTGTTGAAGTCACCGAGAACGACCAGGCCATCGTCGACCTGGGCGGCGTGCGCAAGGACGTCTCCCTGGCCCTGGTGGAAGGCGTGCAGGTGGGCGACTACGTCATCGTCCACGTGGGCTACGCGTTGACCCGGCTCGACCCGGAGGAAGCGGAGAAAACCCTGGCGCTGATGGCGGAAGCCGGCTTGATGCCGGAGGGCGCATGAGTGCCTTGATCGTCGTTCCCGCGCAGGCGGGAACCCAGACAGCAACGACCTGGATACCCGCCTGCGCGGGCATGACGGTTCCGTCATGAAGTACGTCGACGAGTACCGCGACGGCGAGGTCGCCCAGGGGCTGAGCAAGGCCATCGCCGCCGAAGTCCGCTCCGACCGCCGCTACAACTTCATGGAGTTCTGCGGCGGCCACACCCACGCCATCTCCCGCTACGGCGTGCCGGATCTGCTGCCGCCCAACGTGCGCATGATCCACGGCCCCGGCTGCCCGGTGTGCGTGCTGCCCATCGGCCGCATCGACCTGGCCATCCAGCTCGCCCTGGAGCGGGGCGTCATCCTCTGCACCTACGCCGACACGGTGCGGGTGCCGGCCTCCAACGGCCTGTCGCTGATGAAGGCGAAAGCGCGCGGCGGCGACATCCGCATGGTCTACGCGCTCACCGACGCCCTGAAGATCGCCCGCGACAATCCGGGCAGGGAAGTGGTGTTCTTCGCCATCGGCTTCGAGACCACCACGCCGCCCACGGCGGTGGCCATCAAGCAGGCCCAGGCGGAAGGGCTGAAGAACTTCAGCGTGCTGTGCTGCCACGTGCTGACGCCGTCCGCCATCATGAACATCCTGGAATCGCCGGAAGTACGGGAACTGGGCACCGTACCCCTGGACGGCTTCATCGGCCCGGCCCACGTCTCCACGGTGATCGGCAGCCGGCCCTACGAGTTTTTCGCCGAGGAGTATCGAAAACCCGTCGTGATTGCCGGCTTCGAGCCCCTGGACGTGATGCAGGCCATCCTCATGCTGGTGCGCCAGGTCAACGAGGGCCGCGCCACGGTGGAAAACGAGTTCACCCGCGCCGTCACCCCGGAGGGCAACGAGAAGGCCCAGAACCTGGTGTCCGATGTCTTCGAGCTGCGCCGCGGCTTCGAATGGCGCGGCCTGGGCGAGGTGCCGTATTCCGCCCTGCGCATCCGGGAGAAGTACGCCGAGTTCGACGCCGAGCGGCGCTACGGCCTGGAATACAAGCCGGTGCCGGACAACAAGGCCTGCGAATGCGGCGCCATCCTGCGCGGCGTGAAGAAGCCCACCGACTGCAAGATCTTCGGCGCCGTCTGCACCCCGGAGACGCCCATGGGCTCCTGCATGGTCTCCAGCGAAGGCGCCTGCGCGGCCCATTACACTTATGGACGGCACAAGGACTTGGAATCCGAGGTGGAATGACATGGATAAATTGGAGACTTTGCGCATCCTGAGCGAGCACCGCGAAGAGATGTCCCTGAAGTACGGCGTCTCCCGTATTGCATTGTTCGGTTCCACGGCGCGCGGCGAGGCACGGGAAAATAGTGATGTCGATGTCCTGGTCAGTTTCGAAGGCGGTGCCACCTTGCGTCGATACATGGGATTGACTCGATACCTTGAAGCCCTGTTGCGGCGCCCCGTCGATCTGGTCACGGACCAGGGCCTGCGAAAGGAACTACGCCCCTACGTGGAAAAGGACCTGGTCGATGTCGCGTGACTGGCGCCTGTTCTATCTCGACCTGATCGACTTCTGCCGCCAGATATTGGCCTATACGCGGGGACTTGATCGCGGCGGCTTTGAAGCCAATCGACTGGTTTTCGACGCCACATTGCGCAATCTGGAATTGATCGGCGAGGCCGCCAAACACATTCCCGACCCCATACGCGATCAACTCCCCGACATTCCCTGGCAAGACATCGTCGGGGCCAGAAACATCTTCGCCCATGCCTATTTCGGTGTGGATCGCGATCTGGTCTGGCACACGGTCAGTGTGGAAATTCCCGCGATGCTGACCACATTGGAAATGTATCGAGACAAGGTTGGACCATGAGCGGCCAAGTAAAAAGGGGCTATGCCCGCCCCCTGGACATCAAGCATGGCCGCGTCGACATGAGCCACGGCGGCGGCGGCCGAGCCATGGTGCAACTGATCACCGACCTGTTCGCCAAACACCTGTCCAACGAATACCTGGCCCAAGGCAACGACGGTGCCTGCCTGCCGCTGGGAGAGGGCCGGCTGGTGGTGTCCACCGACAGCCACGTGGTCTCGCCCCTCTTCTTCCCGGGCGGCGACATCGGCTGCCTGTCGGTGCACGGCACCGTCAACGACGTGGCGGTGATGGGGGCCACGCCCCTGTATCTCACCGCAGGCTTCATCCTCGAAGAAGGCTTTCCCCTGGCGGACCTGGCCCGCATCGTCGTATCCATGGCCAGGGCCGCCAATGAGGCCGGCGTGAAGCTGGTGGCCGGCGACACCAAGGTGGTGGAGCAGGGCAAGGGCGACGGGCTGTTTATCACCACCACCGGCATCGGCTTCCTGCCCGAGGGTATCCATCTCTCCGGCGACCTGGCCCGGCCCGGCGACCTGCTCCTGGTGTCCGGCAGCGTCGGCGACCATGGTGTCGCCATCATGTCCAGGCGGGAGAACCTCTCCTTCGACGCCCCCATCCTGTCCGACACGGCGGCGCTGAATGGATTGACCGCCGCCATGCTGGCCAGCGGCGCCAATATCAAGGTCATGCGCGACCCCACCCGGGGCGGCCTGGCCGCCACCATCAACGAAATCGCGCACCAGTCCGGCGTCGGCATCCACCTGGAAGAAGCCGCCATTCCCGTAAAGCCTGAAGTGGAAGCCGCCTGCGAACTGCTGGGCCTGGACCCCGTCAACATCGCCAACGAAGGCAAGCTCATCGCCGTCTGCGCCGCCGAGGACACCGACAGGCTCCTCTCCGCCATGCGCGCCCATCCCCAGGGCCGGGAAGCGGCGATCATCGGCAAGGTGGTGGAGGACGCCAACGCCTTCGTGCAGATGAAGACCAGGTTCGGCGGGCGCAGGATGGTGGACTGGCTGTCGGGCGAGCAGTTGCCGAGGATTTGCTGATGCTGGGATATATGCAACGCAACGCGCCGCTCGCCAGAGGCTTGCGCAGGCGGATGACGGATGCGGAGCAGAGCTTATGGCGCCGCCTGCGCAATGACCAGTTGGGTGTGCGTTTCTACAGGCAGAAGCCTTTGGGGCCTTACATCGTGGATTTCTACAGCTTTCAAGCCCGTCTGGTCATTGAACTGGATGGCAGCCAGCATGGAGATGATCCATCTATCCGGAAGCAAGATGAATCGAGGGATGCTTGGTTGTGTTCGCGCGGGCTTAGGGTGCTGCGTTTTAACGATCGCCAGGCACTGACGGAAACCCAGGCCGTCATGGAGGTGATTTTTCGTGAGGTGGAAGCTGGACGCCTTGGCAAAATCCCCCCCGGCCCCAATGGCACTACCTTAAGCCAATTCCTTTCACAAACAACGAGATAAAGATGGGCTGACGAACTCTAAGCGTTACGATGCGGGTGTCGAATCCGTGTTGCATAGCGCAGGAGGGTCAGCCCAGATGGATCATAGCAAGCGACAGAGGCTTACCGGGCAGGTCAAACGGTTTTGCGGGCGATTTGCCCAGGGCGCAGGTGCTGCGCTGGGACGGGTGATCCCCCAGCGCTGCCTGTTGCAGTGGCTCAAGGAAGAGGCGGGCGACTACCGTGAACGCATCTATGATCCCTTGCAGACCCTGGCGCTGTTCATCGAACAGGTGCTGGGCGCGGACCATAGCTGCCAGGATGCCGTGGCGCGTGGCATGAGTCAGCGTGTGGCGCTGGGGCAGTCGCCATGCAGCTTGAACAACGGCCCCTACTGCAAGGCGCGGGCACGCCTGGCGCTGAACCTGATCGAGCGACTCGGTCGAGAGGTGGGAGAACGACTGCGCGCCGCTCAACCCGAGGTTTGGCGCTGGCGAGGCCGGGAGGTCAAGCTGATCGACGGCACGACGGTCTCGATGCCCGACACCGCGGCGAATCAGGCCGAGTATCCGCAGAGCCGAACCCAGCAAGCGGGCCTGGGATTTCCGTTGATGCGCCTGGTGGCGATCATCTCCCTGTCGTGCGGTGCCGTGCTGGAGTGGGCGAGCGGCCCTTGCAAAGGCAAACGCACCGGCGAGACGGCGATGCTGTGGCAGTTGGCCCATCGCCTGCGGCCAGGGGATGTGGTGATTGCCGACCGCTATTTCTCCGGCTATTTCCTGCTTGCCTGGCTGATCCGGCATGGGGTCGACGTAGTGGTGCGGCAGCATCCACTGCGGCATACCGACTTTTGCCGGGGCCGACAGCTGGGGGTGAAGGATCATGTTGTGGTCTGGGCACGTCCGGCACGGCCGTCCTGGATGGATGAGGCGACCTACACGATCATGCCCGAGTCCTTGATTCTGCGGGAAGCGCAGGTTGACGGCCTGATCCTGGTGACCACGCTCATCGACGCGGGACAGGTCAGCAAGCGGGAATTGCTGGGGCTCTACCATGCCCGCTGGCACATCGAACTTGACCTGCGGTCGATCAAGACCGTGATGCAAATGGACGTGCTGCGCTGCAAGAGCCCGGCGATGGTGAAGAAGGAGGTCGCCGTGCATCTGCTGGCGTACAACCTGGTGCGTGCGGTCATGGCCCAGTCGGCGTTCCTGGGGCATGTCCTCCCGCGCCAGTTGAGCTTCAAGGCGGCGCTGCAACTGATCCGCGCCTTCGAGGAGAACCTGCGACATGCGCCACAAAAACGCATGACCCTTCGCCGGACCTATCTCCTGGCCGGCATCGCGAAAGGGCGTTTGCCCCACCGCCCGGATCGCGTCGAGCCCCGCGCAGTTAAGCGACGAACGCAGCAACATCCTCTCATGACTCGACCCCGTCACATCCTCAGAACAGAACTCCTCAAACAACGGCAGGCGCGCCATGAAGAGGGCTTAAGGTAGTGCCATTGCCCCCTGGCCCCCCTTTACAAAAGGGGGGAACCTCCCGCCCACAGTAGACGGGATAACGGCTCCCGGCCATGATCCGCCTGCAGAAACTCACCCTCATCCGCGGCGCCAAGCCCCTGCTGGAAGCGGCCGATCTCACCCTCAATCCGGGCGAGAAGGTGGGCCTCATCGGCGCCAACGGCTCCGGCAAGTCCAGCCTGTTCGCCCTGCTGCGCGGCGAGCTGCACGCGGACGCGGGCGACCTGGACTTCCCCGCCCGCTGGCGCATCGCCCACGTGGCCCAGGAAACCCCGGCCCTGGAACGCTGCGCCCTGGACTACGCCATCGACGGCGACACCACCCTGCGCCGCCTGGAGCAGGAGTTGGCGGCCGCCGAGGCGGCCCATGACGGCCACCGCATCGGCGAGCTCCACGCCGCCCTGTCCGACGCGGATGCCTACACCGTGCGCTCGCGCGCCGAGCAACTGCTGGCCGGCCTGGGCTTCGCGCGGGAGCAACTGGCGCGGCCGGTGGCGAGCTTCTCCGGCGGCTGGCGCATGCGCCTCAACCTGGCCCAGGCCCTGATGTGCCCCTCGGACCTGCTGCTGCTCGACGAGCCCACCAACCACCTCGACCTCGACGCCATCCTCTGGCTGGAGGACTGGCTCAAACGCTATGCCGGCACGCTGATCATCATCTCCCACGACCGCGATTTCCTGGACGGAGTGGTGAACGTCATCGCCCACATCGACCAGAAGAAGCTCGTGCGCTACGGCGGCAACTATTCCGCCTTCGAACAGCAGCGCGCCATCCACCTGGCCCTGTCGCAGGCCGCCTACGAAAAGCAGGCGCGCGAACGGGCCCACCTGCAATCCTTCATCGACCGCTTCAAGGCCAAGGCCACCAAGGCGAAGCAGGCGCAAAGCCGCATGAAGATGCTGGCGAAGATGGAGGATCTGGCTCCCATCCACGCCGCCGCCGCTTTCAGCTTCGAGTTCCGCGAACCGGAGCGGGCGCCCAACCCGTTGCTGGTGCTGGAGGAAGTGACGGCGGGGTATGTACTCCCCTCCCCCGCAAGCGGGGGAGGGGCCGGG
>JBBIIR010000070.1:0-8785 GCA_037446455.1 Hydrogenophilales bacterium
GGCCGGCGCCGGCTTCAGCACCACCTGGTACTGGTAGTAGTGCTGCATGCGGTTGGGGTTCTCGCCGTAGCGGCCGTCCTTGGGCCGGCGCGAAGGCTGCACGTAGGCGGCCTTCCAGGGCTCGGGCCCGAGGGCGCGCAGGAAGGTGGCGGTGTGCGAAGTGCCGGCGCCGACTTCCATGTCGTAGGGCTGCAGCAGGGCGCAGCCCTGCTCGCCCCAGTAGCGCTGGAGGTTGAGGATGATGTCCTGGAAGGCGGGCATGGTGGTCACACGGTTAACAAAGTGATGATTTTACCCGTCCATGGCGCTTTCTCGCTGCCTCCACCCGCGATCTTCCAGCCGAACCCAGCACGCGAAAAACCAATGGGCGACCTGACGGTGGCTTCCGGCTGGATCGCGCGTGGCGGGTTTCCCGCGCCTGTCGGAAACTCGTCGGCGTGCACGGCGTTTCGCCGCCCCGCAATCCGCCAATTCGCGGTAAACCCGCGCCAAATCAGGGGTTGGCGCCGCGGAAGGTCCGGCACGCGGCTTGCAAGGTCATGCTGGACACCACGGAGGACACCATGACGATCACCCTCACCCCCACCCTGACGATCCGCATCCGGCGCGCCGCCGACCGGGCCTCGCGGGTGATCCGCACGCACACGCGCCGGCTGTCCATCACCAGCCTGTCCTTCCTGAAAATGGAAGTGATGCTGTTCAGGTATCACATCAAGTAATCACACGGGAATCACCAGGGTGGCGGCCAGGCCGCCGCCCTCCCGATCCCCCAGTTCGATCCGCCAGCGATAGGCATCCGCCAGTTGCCGCACGATCGCCAGGCCCAGGCCGCTGCCCCCCTCCTCCCGGCTGCGCGAGGTTTCCAGGCGATGGAACGGGCGGAATACCGCCTCGCGCTGATCGGCCGCAATACCCGGCCCGCGGTCCAGCACGGCGATGCGGATTTCCGCCTTGCCGCGGACCAGTTCCAGTTCCACGGGTGCGTCGCCGCCGTAGCGGCGGGCGTTGTCCAGCAGATTCCCCAGTATCCGGCGTAGTGCCGCCTCGCCCACCCGCGCGCGGCAGGGTGGCCCCGGTTGCCATGCCACCGGCCCCAGGCGGGCGGCCTGTTGCGCGAGATCGTCCAGCACCTGGTTGAGATCGCACTCGACCAGGTCGTCCACCTTGAGTGCGCGGGCGAAGGCCAGCATGTCGGTAATCAGGCGGTTCATCTCGTCGAGGTCGCGTTCCATGCGCGCCACCAGCGCCGCATCGCCAGCCTCCAGCAGAGACAGGGCCAGCCTGAGGCGGGTGATGGGCGTGCGCAGATCGTGGGAAATGCCGGACAGCAGCACCGTGCGGTTCTCCAGCAGGGCGCGCACTTCGCCGGCCATGCGGTTGAAGGCGGCGGTGAGCTCGCGCAGTTCGCGGGCGCCGGTTTCCGGCAGTTTCTCCGGATCATGTCCGCGGCCGATCTCCGCCGCCTTTTGCGCGAGCCCGCGCAGTCTCCGGCTGGAGCGGCCGACCATGAGCAGGGCGGTGAGGACGGTGAGGGCGGCCCCCAGGAGAAACACGCCCATGGCCGCGAGCGGCGCTTCGAGGACATAGCGTTGGCGGTCGTAACCGACACGCAGGGTGGTGTCGGAGACGCGGATCTCCAGCCAGTCCCAGGCCGCGTCCGGCCCCTGCTTGAGGGTGACGGCCTGGCCGGAGCGCCGGCTCAGGGCCGCCTCGGCGAGGGCCGCGAAGTAGCCCGCGTCGGCGGCCTCGGGCAGTGGCTCGCGCGATTCGGCCAGCACCAGGTCGTGGCGGAAGGCCAGTTCCAGCTCGTAGTCGGTGCGGGTCCCGGGCGGCAGTTCGACCCAGGTCTGGGCGGCGAGGATGATCTTCGCCGCCAGGTCGTCGGCGGAACGTTCCGCCAGGGGGCGGATCACCATGCTCCAGACCACCGCGAAGGCCAGGGCCTCGAACACCAGGAAGGCGGCCAACAGCACGGCGGCGGTGCGGCCGAACAGGGTCCGCGGGATCAGCAGCGCCCCCGGCGCCTCCCTCCGGTCGGAGCCGCCCCCCATGGGGGCCAAGAAACTCTTGGGGCGGCCCGGCGAGTTTCTTGGGAGGGTCAAGCGGCCCTGCCCTTGGGCGAGAACAGGTAGCCCTGGCCCCAGACCGTGCGGATATAGGCCGGATTGGCCGGGTCTTCCTCCAGTTTGCGGCGCAGCCGGGTGACGCGCACGTCGATGGAACGGTCGAAGGGATCGCGTTCGAAGCCCTTCAGCCAGTCCATGATCTGGTCGCGCGACAGGGCGCGGTTGGGATGCTCGACAAACAGCTTGAGCAGGCTGAATTCGGCCTGGGTCAGGCTGATTTCCTCGCCGTCCCGGCTCAGGCGCTGCGCCGCCAGGTCGAGGACGAAGGGACCGAAACGCGCCGTTTCGTCGCCCCCCGCCTCGGCCTTGGCCGCCACGCCCCGCCGCAGCACGGCGCGGATGCGGGCGAGCAGCTCGCGCGGGTTGAAGGGTTTGGCCAGGTAGTCGTCGGCGCCCACCTCCAGGCCGACGATGCGATCGATGTCCTCGCCGCGCGCGGACAGCATGATGACCGGCACGTCGCGCGCCGACTTCAGGCGTCGGGTGAGGGCCAGGCCGTCCTCGCCGGGCAGCATCAGATCCATCACCACCAGGTCGGGCCGGAAGCCGTCCAGGCGCTCGTCCATCTCCCTGCCGTCGCGTGCCGTGGCCACGGCCATGCCCTGCTTGGCCAGGTAATCCGCGAGCAGATCGCGGATGCCCGCGTCGTCGTCCACCACCAGGACCTGGGGGTTCTCGTTCACCATGCTTCTCCGAAACACTCTGTTACAAATTTATCCGAGGCGGAAACCCGCGTGTTACCACCCCCGCCTAGCATGCGAAGCGTGACAAGGAGAAATGCATGAAAGCCCGCAACCCCCCCCATCCCAAATACGTCCTCGCCCTGCTGGCCAGCCTGGCCTGCGCGCCGGCCCTGGCCAACCCGTTCGAAACCGGGCTCGTGCTGCCGGCCTACGCCAAGATAGCGCAATTCAGCCCCGAGGAACGCCGCGTCATGCGCGAGCGCTGGGAACAGGCCTCGCCCGAAGAGAGGCTGCGCCTGCGCCGCGAGTTCCAGGAACGCGCCGAGCGCCTGCGTCCCATGCCCCCCGCCGAGATCGAGCGGGAAGGCCGCGGCCGGCGCGACGCCCTTGACGAGGCGGGCCGCTTCGGCACCGGCTTCGAGCGCCGCCGCGGCGAGCGCGAGCGCCTGGATCGACCTGAAACGCCTTCCTCCCCGGAAGGCATGTTCGACCGCCGCTTCATGCGCGACGGCGAGCGTCCGTGAACCCCGCAACCAAGACAAGGAGTCCCAACATGAAACGCACACTGATCACCTCCGCCCTGACCCTGGCCGTGCTCGGCCTGGGCACCGCGCAGGCTTCCCCCTTCCAGGACACCGCCTGGGTCATTTCCAGCACGCCGGTCTATGAAAGCGTGAACAACCCGCAACGCGACTGCTGGAACGAGCAGGTCGGTTATGAGCGGCCGCGCTCCTCGCGCGACTACACCGGCGCGGTCATCGGCGGCATCGCCGGCGGCCTGCTGGGCAATACCATCGGCAAGGGCTCCGGCCGCAACGTCGCCACCGCCATCGGCGCCGCCACCGGCGCCATGGTCGGCGACAACCTCGGCAACGACGGCTACGAGTACCGCGCCCCGGCCCGGCCGCGCTACGAACAGCGCTGCCGCACGGTGGACAACTGGAGCCGCCAGATCACCGGCTACAACGTGACCTACCGCTACCAGGGCCACGACTACACCGACTTCCTGCCCTACGATCCGGGCCGCACGGTGAAGGTCAACGTCAAGGTCAGCCTGGCCGAACGCTATTGACCCCCTCGGCGCGCCGGGTTTGTAGCCCGGCGCGCGAGCGGTTACATTGGCGGCCTTTCCAGATGTGCAGCGATACGTGCTCCTCAGATTTTTACCGAGCCTGGCGTTGCTGGCCGCGTTGCTCGCATCGCCCGCCCACGCCAGCGTCGAAAGCAGCTACAAGGCGGCCCGGGAGGCCTTCCAGAAGGGCCGCATGGACCTCTTCCAGCGGCACGCGGCAAGGATTCCCGCCGACCATGACCTCGCGCCCTACATCGAATACTGGCGGCTGAAGGCCAACTCTCCCGGCGTCGAGGCGCAACGCGCCTTCATCGCCCGCCACGCCGACAGCCATCTTTCGCAGATGCTGCGCGCCGACCTCGCCCGCCGCTTCGGCGGCGAAGGCCGCTGGCCGGAATTCCGCGAGGAATACCGGCAACTGCCGCGCCCGGACCAGGAACTGCAATGCCATGCCCTGCGCGCCAGCCTGCAGGACAACGCGCCCACGGCGGAAAAGGCGGCCATCGCCCTGTGGCGTGTGGCGAAGGATCTGCCCTCCGCCTGCGACGCGGTGTTCACCCTCCTGGTGGAGCGCGGCATCCTCGACACCGAGGAACGCTTCATCCGCCTGCGCCTGGCCCTGGAAACCGGCAACCTGCGCCTGGCCCGCGAGCTCATCGCGCGCCTGCCGCCTGATGCCGGCATGGACGGCGACGCCCTGACTCGCGGCCAGGCTGGCGACGAGAAACTGCTGACCAGAGCCGACGAACGCCGCGGTCAACGCGAAGCGGCGCTGTACGCCCTCTCGCGCATCGCCCGCGACGATCCCGGCCGCGCGGCCGCGCTCTGGGAACAGCATCACGGCCAGTTCCCCGCCCAGGAACAGCTCTATGGCTGGGGACAGGTCGCCATGCACGCCGCGCGCCGTCATGACGCCCGCGCCCTGGAATGGTTCAAGCGCGCCGGCGGCGCCCACGGCGAGGCGCAGTTGTTGTGGAAGGCGCGCGCCAGCCTGCGCGCCGGCAGATGGCTGGAGCTGTACAACACCATCCTGGCCATGCCCGAACCCATGCAGAGTGAAGCGGTGTGGCGTTACTGGAAGGCGCGCGCCCTCAAGGCCCTGAACGCGAACTTCCCGGCCAACGTGCTGTTCGCCGGCCTGTCGCGGGAATTCCACTACTACGGCTTGCTGGCGGAGGAGGAACTGCCGGTCAAGGTGGAAACCCGACCGGTCGAGTACAAGGTGACGCCGGACGACCTCAAGGCGGCGGAGGCCCGACCCGCCCTGAGGCGCGCCCTGCTGCTGCGCAAGCTCGATGACATGGGCAACGCCATGGCGGAATGGAGCTTCGCGCTGGCCGGCCTGGACGACCGCCAGCTGCTGGCGGCGGCCGAACTCGCGCGGCGCGAGGGCTGGTACGACCGCGCCATCTTCACCGCCGAGCGCACCCGCGAGGTGCACGATTTCGATCTGCGTTATCTCGCCCCCTACCGCGACCTGGCGAGCGCCCAGGCGCGCCAGAACGGTCTCGACGAGGCCTGGATCTACGGCCTCATGCGCCAGGAATCGCGCTTCGTGCAACACGCCCGCTCGGTCGCCGGGGCGCAGGGCCTGATGCAGATCATGCCCGCCACCGCGCGCTGGATCGCGCGTCAGCTCGGTCTGAAGGCGGGCGCCTACAAGGAGATGAACCGACCGGAGAGCAACATCCGCTTCGGCACCTACTACCTGAAGCGCATCCATGACGATCTCGACCAGTCGACGGTCCTCGCCACCGCCGGCTACAACGCCGGACCCGGCCGCGCCCGCCGCTGGCAGGCGGATGTTCCCCTGGAGGGCGCGGTCTACGTGGAGAGCATCCCCTTCGCGGAAACCCGCGATTACGTGAAGAAAGTGCTGGCCAACGCCATGTACTACCGCGCCCGCTTCGGCGGCGATGCCGTCACCCTGAAGGAACGGCTGGGCGTGATTCCCGCGCGCCGCGCCGCGGTACCCGCGCATCAGGACGAAAAGGCGCCCTTCATCGAATAACGCCCGGATTGCACGCGCGGACAGCCGGCAGGCGATGAACGAGTAAAATCGCGTCATCTTCCTTTCGGTCCACGATCATGCCCATGCAAAACCTGTGCGTTCTCGGCGGTGGCGGTTTCATCGGCCAGCATCTCGTCAGCCTGCTCGCCGCCCGCGGCTACCGCGTGCGCGTTCCCGCCCGCCGCCGCGAGAACGCCAAGGCCCTGCTGGTGCTGCCCGGCGTCGAAGTCATCGAAACCGACATCCACGACGAGACCTCTCTGCGCGACCTGCTCGGCGGCGTCGACGCGGCCATCAACCTGGTCGGCATCCTGCACGAAAGCGCGCGCGGCGACGCCGACTCGCCACGCGCCCGGCGCGGCTCCTTCCGCCAGGCGCACGTCGAACTGCCGCGCAAGGTGGTCGCCGCCTGCCGGGAATGCGGGGTGTCGCGTCTGCTGCACATGAGCGCCCTCGGCGCCGACCCCGCCTCCGTCAGCGCCTACCAGCGTTCCAAGGCCGAGGGCGAGGCGCTGGTCCTCGGCGCGGCGCAGGCCGGACTGGCGGTCACCGTGTTCCGGCCCTCGGTGGTGTTCGGGCCGGGCGACAGTTTCCTCGGTCTGTTCGCCGACCTGCTCAGGCTGGCGCCGGTGGTGCCCCTGGCCGGCGCCCATGCCCGCTTCCAGCCGGTCTATGTGGGCGACGTGGCGCGCGCCTTCGCCGACGCCCTGGAGCGTCCGGAAACCTTCGGCCAGGCCTACAACCTGTGCGGCCCGCGGGTCTATACCCTGGACGAGCTGGTGCGTCTCACCGCGCGGACCCTGGGCATGACGCGCTGGGTCCTGCCTTTGGGAGATGGCGCCTCCTATCTGTTCGCCCGCGTCATGGAACTCAAGCCGGGTACGAAGATCATGACGCGCGACAACTACCACGCCATGCGCACCGACAACGTGTGTCCCCAGGGTTTCCCCGCCCTGTTCGGCGCGCCCACGGCGCTGGAGAGCGTGATCGGCTATCTGCGCGAGGAAGACCCACGCCGGCAATATTGCGCGTTCCGCGCGCGGGCCGGGCGCTGAAGCGCGCATGGACTTGCCGCCCACCATGCGGGCCTATGTGGTGGGCGGGGCCGTGCGCGACCGCCTGCTCGGCTTGCCGGTGCGCGACCGCGATCACGTGGTGGTGGGGGCCTCGCCGGAAGACATGATCCGCCTGGGCTTCCGCCCGGTAGGCCGCGATTTCCCGGTGTTCCTGCACCCCGAGACCGGCGAGGAATACGCGCTGGCCCGCACCGAACGCAAGACCGCCCGCGGCTATCGCGGCTTCGTCGTGCACGCCGCGCCCGAGGTCACCCTGGAGGAAGACCTGCAGCGGCGCGATCTCAGCATCAACGCCATGGCCGAGGACGCGGACGGCAGTCTCATCGACCCGCATGGCGGGCAGGCCGACCTGCGCGCGGGACTGCTGCGCCACGTCTCCCCCGCGTTTGCCGAGGATCCCGTGCGCATCCTGCGCGTGGCCCGTTTCGCCGCGCGCTTCGGCGACTTTCGCGTGGCGCCGGAAACCCTGGAACTGATGCGCGCCATGGTCGACGCGGGCGAGGTCGACGCCCTGGTGCCGGAACGGGTCTGGCAGGAACTGGCGCGCGGGCTGCTGGAGGCCACCCCCTCGCGCATGTTCCTGAGCCTGCGCGCCTGCGGCGCCCTGGCGCGCCTGTTGCCGGAACTGGATAACCTGTTCGGCGTGCCCCAGCCCGAGATGCATCACCCGGAAGTGGACACCGGCGTGCACGTCATGGCGGTGCTGGACGCGGCCGCCCGCGCCGGCCTCAGCCTGGCCGCGCGCTGGGCGGCGCTGCTGCACGACCTCGGCAAGGGCGCCACGCCGCCCGCGCTGTGGCCCTCCCACCATGGCCACGAGGCGCGCGGTGTCGGCCTGGCGCGGGCCGTCAGCGAGCGTCTGAAGGCGCCGGCGGAATGCCGCGACCTGGCCATCCTGGTGGCGCGCGACCACGGCAACGCGCATCGCGCCCTGGAACTGCGCCCGGCGACGCTGGTGGAGCTGTGCGAACGCCTGGACGCCTTCCGCCGGCCGCAGCGCTTCGAGGAGTTCCTGGCCGCCTGCGCCGCCGATTTCCGCGGCCGCGCCGGCCACGCCGAGCGGCCCTATGCGCAGGCCGACCACCTGCGCGAGGCGCTGCGCGCGGCGCGCGCGGTCGATGCCGGCGCCATCGCCGCCAGCGCCGGGAAAGACATCCCCGGCGCCATCCACGCCGCCCGCGTGGCGGCGGTCAAGCAGGCCCTGCGGGCGCGTCGGCAGGAAGCATGAAGCCGGAACTGCTGCGCCTGTTCCCCACTCTGGCCGGCTTGCCCGTCGCCCTGCGCGAGGAACTGGAGCGCCATGCCCGCGACTTGCGCGCGCCCGCCGGCACGCTGCTGTTCGATGCCGGCGCCGCCTGCCAGGCCCTGCCGCTGCTGCTGGAAGGCCACGTCAAGGTGAGCAAGCGGGCGGAGAACGGCCGCGAAATCCGTTTGTACAGCGTGCGCCCGGGTGAACTGTGCATCGTCACCGTCAGTTGCCTGCTCGGCGGCGAGCCCTATCCGGCCACCGGCATCGCCGAAAACGAGGTCGCCGCCGTGGCCCTGCCGCGCGCCCTCATCCTGCGTCTGGTGGCCGAGCATCCGCCCTTCCGCGACATGGCTTTCCACCTGTTCGCCGAGCGCCTCGCCGGCCTCATGCAACTGGTCGAGGAAGTGGCCTTCCGCAAGCTCGACCGGCGCCTCGCCGCCTGGCTGCTGGCGCGCGCGCCAAACATCGCCGTTTCCCACCAAGCCATCGCCGACGAACTCGGCAGCGTGCGGGAAATCGTCTCCCGCCTGCTGCGCCAGTTCGAGGAACAGGACTGGGTGCGCCTCGG
>JBBIIR010000071.1:0-8726 GCA_037446455.1 Hydrogenophilales bacterium
TTTCCCGCATTACCGCGAGTTCAACTTCGCCCCGGACGGCCGCTGGCAAGCCTATGCCTTTGCCGCCTACCGCGACGGCGGCGCCATGGCGGTCGACGCTCCGCCGACGGTCGCCCAGGTGGCGCGGGCCGACGGCCTGGAACTGGAGGCGCGCCTGCCCGGCGCCCTGCTGCCGGCCGGCAAGACGCTGCGCCTCGGCCTTTGCGCGGTGATCGAGGACGCGGACGGCGTTTTGAGCTACTGGGCGCTGCGGCATGCGCCGGGCAAGCCGGACTTCCACCACCCTGATACATTCGCGCTGGACCTCCACCTTCCCGAACCCACTGCATGAAAACCGGCCTCGACCGCCTGCTCGAAGAACCCGCCCTGCGCGCGCCCCTCGTCGGCAGGCGCGTCGCCCTGCTCGCCCATCCCGCCTCGGTGACCGCCGACCTGGTGCATGCCCTGGACGCCCTCGCCGCCCTGCCCGACCTCCGCCTCGCCGCCGCCTTCGGGCCGCAGCACGGTCTGCGCGGCGACAAGCAGGACAACATGGTGGAATCGCCGGACTTCCGCGATCCCGCCCTCGGCATCCCGGTGTTCAGCCTCTACGGCGAGGTGCGGCGGCCGACGCCGGCCATGCTGGACAGCTTCGACGTGCTGCTGGTGGACCTGCAGGATCTGGGTTGCCGCATCTACACCTTCATCACCACCCTGCTCTACGTCCTCGAGGAGGCCGCCCGCCACGGCAAGACGGTGATCGTGCTGGACCGGCCCAACCCGGCCGGGCGCCCGGTCGAGGGCACCCGGCTGCAACCGGGCTGGGAGAGCTTCGTCGGCGCCGGCCCGCTGCCCATGCGGCATGGCCTCAGCCTGGGCGAAATGGGCCGCTGGTTCGTGCGGCATTGCAAGCTGGGCGTGGACTACCAGGTCGTGGCCATGCGCGGCTGGCAAGCCGAGGCGGCGCCGGGCTTCGGCTGGCCCCTGGGCGAGCGGGAATGGATCAATCCCAGCCCCAACGCCGCCAACCTGTCGATGGCGCGCTGCTACGCCGGCACGGTCATGCTGGAGGGCACCACGCTGTCCGAGGGGCGCGGCACCACGCGGCCGCTGGAACTGTTCGGCGCCCCCGACCTGGAGCCGCGCGCGCTGCTGGCGGAAATGCGCCATCTCGCGCCGCACTGGATGCGCGGCTGCCGGCCGCGGGAATGCTGGTTCGAGCCCACCTTCCACAAGCACGCCGGGCAACTCTGCGCCGGCGTGCAGATCCACGTGGAGACGGACGCCTACGCGCACGCGGAGTTTCGTCCCTGGCGCTTCATGGCCCTGGCCTTCAAGGCCCTGCGCCGGCTGCGCCCGGACTATCCGCTGTGGCGGGATTTCCCCTACGAATACGAGCACGACCGCCTGGCCATCGATCTCATCAACGGCGGACCTGCCCTGCGCGAGTGGGTGGACGACCCCGCCGCCCTGCCCGGCGACCTCGGCGCCCTGGCGCGCGCGGACGAAGCGTCCTGGCTGGAGGAGCGGGAGGCGGTGCTGATTTATCCTTGAT
This sequence comes from Hydrogenophilales bacterium, assembly GCA_037446455.1. Classification (GTDB taxonomy): domain Bacteria; phylum Pseudomonadota; class Gammaproteobacteria; order Burkholderiales; family Thiobacillaceae; genus PFJX01. The sequence goes on from JBBIIR010000071.1 coordinate 1,535, forward strand.
TCCTCAGTTGGACAGCGCTTATTCAACGCAAAGCCAGTAAGCACAGGCTGTTCCCTCACCCCCGCCCCTCTCCCGGAGGGAGAGGGGATGCTTTTTGCCTCTCCCTCCGGGAGAGGCCGACGCGGAGCGGCGGGTGAGGGAGCCCGGGTGCAAAACCTACAAGTCCAACCGAGGAATCCAGGTTTATCGTTGAGGCACTGCCGGCTTAGGCGGCATCGGGCACTTGGCCCGGCCCGACGGCGCGCAGCAGCCGGGCCTTTTCCTCCGCGTCGAGTCCGGGCAGGACGCCGACCAGCACTTCCGGCGTGGCGCCGGTCAGCTTCGCCGCCTCGCGGATGTCATCCGGCAGGGCCGCATCCTCCACGCCGTTGGCCAGGTGGCGGGCGGTGTTGACGCCGAGTCGGGCCATGCGCGCGCGCACGCCTTCGTCGCCGCGGATGAGCTGGCGGATGAGTTGCGGCAGGCTCCAGTTCTCGATGAGCAGCAGGCTCAGATCCATGAAGGCGAAACCGCAGGCCTGGCGCTGCGCCTGCTCGCTGCGCTGGGCGCGGCCGCTGTGCAGTTCGTCCAGAGCCTTCCGCGGCAGCTCGGGAACGAAGGCCCACAGTTCGATCTCGCCCGCATTGGCGAGCAGGGCGGCCATGGCCAGTTCACCGGGATCGAGGTCGTGGCGCAGACCGCCCCAGGCCATGCAGATGCGCGCGGCCAGGGTGGCGCGCGCCTCGCAGGCGAGGAAGCCGTGGTTGTCCCCGCCGACTTCGGGCGCGCCACGTACCTGCGCCTTGAATTGCTCGGTGCCCAGGGCCAGCACCACGCCGAGCGGGGTGGTGATGTCGCGCGCCAGGCGCCGGGGCAAACGCCGGTTGGCTTCCTTGATCAGACGCAGGGCCAGCAGCGGGTCCTCCAGCAGCAGGCTGGCATAGGCGTGCGCCGACAGGCTGTCCTCGGCTCCCGCTTCCAGCGCGTCCAGGGCCGACTTGCTGGAGGCCTTGATGGGCTGCTCCTGGTATTCCAGATAGGCCGCCCACTGCCCCGACCCCCACCACGCGTGCCCCGGCATTGTGAATACCCCGTGGAATGAAACAGCCCCCTTACTCGCTACGCTCGTTTCCCCCCGAGGGGGAGGTCAGTTCCTTCGGAACGGCCGTGCGGAACTGACATCAATATCTTGCCGCATTGTCGGCAATACCCGAGAAAAGCTTGAGGCTTCAGGCGCCGAACACGTTCGCCCACAGCGCCTTCACCGCCAGGATCTCCTGGGCGAGGCCGCCATGCTCGGCGCGCGCGTGTTCCAGGCCTTGCAGCTTGAGGGCATGCTGGCGGCGGCGCAGCTCGCGGTAGGCGTCGCCCGCGGCGAGGCCGATGTCGCCGGGGATCAGGCCGAGTTCGCCGGCCCGCCTGAGCAGGGCGATGTTGCCGATGTTGGCGGTCATCTCGGCATGCGTGTGGGCGTGCGCCAGCACCAGGTACTGCACGGCGAATTCCACGTCGACCAGGCCGCCGGCGTCGTGCTTGAGGTCGAACAGGCCGCTGGCGTTGGCGTGGCCCTCGCGCATCTTGCGGCGCATGTCGAGCACCTCTTCGCGCAAGCGGGCGGCGTCGCGCGGCTGCGTCAGCACCTTCTCGCGGATGGCGTCGAAACGCGTTTTCAGCGCCGCGTCGCCGCAGCAATAACGGGCGCGGGTGAGGGCCTGGTGTTCCCAGGTCCAGGCCTGCCGCAACTGGTAATCCTCGAACGCCTCGACGCTGCTCACCAGCAGGCCCGAGGCGCCGTCCGGGCGCAGGCGCAGGTCGGTGTCATAGAGCGTGCCGGCGGCGGTGGTGGTGCCCATCCAGGTGTTCAGACGCTTGCCCAGGCGGGCGTAGATCTCCTGGGCATCGGCGTGCGCGTCGTCATAGAGGAAGATGATGTCCAGATCGGAGGCGTAACCCAGCTCCTTGCCGCCCAGCTTGCCGTAGGCGATCACCGCGAAGGCGGGGCTCTCCCGGTGACGGCCGGGCAAGCCATTCCAGACCAGATCCAGGGTGGCCTGCACCAGCAGATCGGCCAGGTCGGAGAGATGGTCGGAGAGCTTTTCCACGCTCCACACGCCGGCCAGGTCCTGCGCCAGCAGGCGGAAGGTTTCGGACTGCTTGAAGTGGCGCAGTTCGTCCATCTGCCTTTCCACATCCACGACTTGCATGCCCAGGCGCTGGCGCAGGTCCTGGCGCGCGCGCGGCCAGTCCGGTGGCGCCATGAGCTGGCGCGCGTCGAGCAGTTCGTCGAGCAGGTGCGGCTGCCGCGTCAGATAGCCGGCGGCCCAGGCGCTGCTGCTGACGATGCGCACCACCTGGCGCAGGGTCTGCGGGTACTCCTTGAGCAGGGCGAGATAGGGGCCGCGCCGGGCGATGGCGTCGAGCAGATCAAGGATGCGCGCCAGGGTTTCGCCGGCATTGGCGAAACCGGCCGCCACTTCCACCAGGGGCGGCAGCAGGCCGTCGAGCATGGCCTTGTTGCCGGCCGGCAGGCCGGCGTAGCGGCTGCCGCGCACGAGCTTGCGCAACTGCTCGAGGACGCTTGCCGGATCGGCATAGCCGACGGCGGCGAGGCGCGCCTCGGCCTCCTCCGCGGGCAGTTCGCACAGCCCGGCCAGGGGATGACCGGACTGGTCCTCCTGCGGCGCGCCGAAGACCTGCTCGAAATAGCCCGCCACCTTGCGGCGCAGCGCGTTCAGCCGGATTTCGAAAGCGGCCCAGTCGGCGCCGCCCATGGCCGCGGCCACCCGCTCGCGGTCCTCCGCCTCGCGCGGCAGGGTCTGCGTCTGCGCATCGTCCAGGTATTGCAGGCGATGTTCGAGGTTGCGCAGGAACACGTAGGCGGCCTCCATCTCGTCGGCCTGCTCGTCGGGCACCAGGCCGTAGGCCGACAACTGGTGCAGCAGGGCGCGGGTCTGACGGATCCGCAGGGAGGCGATGCGGCCGCCGCGGATGAGCTGGAACACCTGCGCGACGAATTCGATCTCGCGGATGCCGCCCGGCCCCAGCTTGATGTTGTCGGCCATCTCCTTGCGCGCCACCTCGCGCCGGATTTGCGCGTGCAAATCGCGCATGGAGCCGAAGGCGCCGAAATCCAGGTACTTGCGGAAGACGAAGGGCTTGCGCAGCGCCTCCAGTTCCTCGACGCGCCCGCCGGTGAGCGCCCGTCCCTTGATCCAGGCATAGCGCTCCCATTCCCGCGCCTGTGTGTAGAAGTACTCCTCCAGCATGGCGAAGCTCGACACCAGCGGACCGGAATCGCCGTAGGGACGCAGGCGCATGTCGACGCGAAAGACATGGCCGTCGGCGGTCTTGTCGTCGAGGGCGGCGATGAGGCGCTTGCCCAGGCGGGTGAAGAATTCGAAATTGGACAGCTTGCGCGGTCCGGCGGTCTCGCCGTCCTCGGGAAAAACAAAAATCAGGTCGATGTCGGAGGAGGCGTTGAGTTCGCCGCCGCCCAGCTTGCCCATGCCCACCACGATCAGGCGCTGGGCCTCTCCCCGCGCGTCGAGCGGCTCGCCGTACACCGAGACCAGATCGCGATGCAGGAAATCGGCGGCGGCGCCCACCGTCACCTCGGCCAGTTCGGTGAGGGCGCGCGTCACCTCGGCCAGATCGGCGAGGCCGTTGAGGTCGCGCGTCATCACGCGCGCATACACACCCTCGCGCAGGCGGCGCAGGCGGCGCTTGAGCGTTTCCTCGTCGGCGATGTCGGCGCCCAGGTAGGCGTTCATCTCGCGGCGCGAGAGCGGCAACTCGATGGCCCGCTGCAGCCAGTCGCCGAGCGCCGGCCTGGCCTGCAGGCGGGCGCGCAGCCAGCGGCTGTAGGCGGCGGCGTGGGAGAGCAACTGCGGGGCTGGCCTTGGCTTCATGGTGCGATGCAAAATGCGGAATTCCGGGAAGTGGCCTAATTTTGCCGCTTCCTTGGGGGAGGAAGCGACCTGTCTTTAATCTGCCGTCGAGGAGACGCATGTCATGAGCACCACCATCGAATCCGTCCTGCATGAAAACCGGGTCTTCGACCCCTCCCCGGAGTTCGTGGCCCAGGCCAACGTTTCCGGCATGGAAGCCTACAAGGCGCTCTGCGCCGAAGCCGAAGCCGACTATGAAGGCTACTGGGGCAAGCTGGCCAAGGAACACGTCGTCTGGCAAACCCCCTTCAGCAAGGTCCTGGACGAATCCAACGCCCCCTTCTACAAGTGGTTCGCGGACGGCAAGCTGAACGTCTCCTACAACTGCCTGGACAAGAACGTCCAAGCCGGCCTGGGCGACAAGGTCGCACTCATCTTCGAGGCCGACAAGGGTGAAATCACCCGCGTCACCTATCAGGAACTGCTCGCCCGCACCGCCAGCTTCGCCAACGCCCTGAAGAGCCTGGGCGTGAAGAAGGGCGACCGGGTCATCATCTACCTGCCCATGTCCGTCGAGGGCGTCGTCGCCATGCAGGCCTGCGCCCGCATCGGCGCCACCCACTCGGTGGTGTTCGGCGGCTTCTCCGCCACCGCCCTGCGCGACCGCATCGAGGACGCCGGCGCGGTCATGGTCATCACCGCCGACGAGCAGTGCCGGGGCGGCAAGAACATCCCCCTGAAGCCCGCCGTGGACGAGGCCCTGACCCTGGGCGGCACCGATTCCATCCAGAACGTGGTGGTCTACCGGCGCACCGGCGGCGCCTGCAACATGGTGGCCGGCCGCGACCTCTGGTGGCACGACGTCACCGCCAGCCAGTCCGAGACCTGCGAACCGGAATGGGTGGACGCCGAGCATCCCCTGTTCCTGCTCTACACCTCCGGCTCCACCGGCAAGCCCAAGGGCGTGCAGCACGCCACCGGCGGCTACCTGCTGCAAGCCATCCTGACCATGAAGTGGACCTTCGACCTGAAGCCCGCCGACGTGTTCTGGTGCACCGCCGACATCGGCTGGGTCACCGGCCACACCTATATCACCTACGGCCCCCTGGCCTGCGGCGGCACCGAGATCGTCTTCGAGGGCGTGCCCACCTACCCCGACGCCGGCCGCTTCTGGAAGATGATCCAGGACCACAAGGTCAACATCTTCTACACCGCGCCCACCGCCATCCGCTCGCTGATCAAGGCCGCCGACACCAACCCGGCCGTGCATCCGAGGAACTACGATCTCACCAGCCTGCGCGTGCTCGGCTCGGTGGGCGAGCCCATCAACCCCGAGGCCTGGATGTGGTACCACGACAACATCGGCGGCGGCCGCTGCCCGATCATGGACACCTTCTGGCAGACCGAGACCGGCGGCCACGTCATCACCCCGCTGCCCGGCGTCACCCCCCTGGTGCCCGGCTCCTGCACCCTGCCTTTCCCCGGCATCATGGCCGCCGTGGTCGACGACGCCGGCCACGACGTGGAATGGGGCAAGGGCGGCTTCCTGGTCATCAAGCGCCCCTGGCCGTCCATGATCCGCACCATCTGGAACGATCCGGAGCGCTTCAGGAAGAGCTACTTCCCCGAGGACCTGGGCGGCAAGCTCTATCTGGCCGGCGACGGCGCCGTGCGCGACGCCAAGACCGGCTACTTCACCATCATGGGCCGCATCGACGACGTGCTGAACGTCTCCGGTCACCGCATGGGCACCATGGAGATCGAATCCGCCCTGGTCAGCCACCCCCTGGTCGCCGAAGCCGCCGTGGTCGGCAAGCCGCACGACATCAAGGGCGAAGCCATCGTCGCCTACGTGGTGTTGAAGCGCGCGCGCCCCGTCGGCGACGAAGCCAAGGCCATCGTCAACGACCTGCGCAACCACGTCGGCAAGGAAATCGGCCCCATCGCCAAGCCCGACGAAATCCGCTTCGGCGACAACCTGCCGAAAACCCGCTCCGGCAAGATCATGCGCCGCCTGCTGCGCACCCTGGCGAAAGGCGAGGAGATCACCTCGGACGTCTCGACGCTGGAAAACCCGGCGATCCTTGACCAGCTCAAAGAGGTGGTGAAGTAAGCGGCTTGCCGCTTATGGCGAAACCGGATCGATGGATTTCAGTGAAGGCTAACCTCCTCGCGAATGCGGGGAGGTTAAGCGCGCAGCGCGGCCGCAGCTAAAACCCGGCGATCCTTGACCAGCTCAAAGAGGTGGTGAAGTAAGCGTCATCGGCGCCAACGCACAGAAAGCGGCCTGCGAGCCGCTTTCTTTTTGACACCGTCGACGCAAGAAGCGGGAGCAAGCTTTTTTCTCCCGCTCTTGAAAGTGCGAGGACTCGCCCCTACTATTAGCACTCGCTGGAGATGAGTGCCAACGATTCCCCGTCGCACCCTCTCCCATCGACCCCCCCTTTTTTGAACACGGATTCCTGTTAGGAGGAAAGCAATGAAAATCCGTCCGCTGCACGACCGCGTCATCGTCAAGCGCCTGGAAGAAGAGCGCAAGACCGCTTCCGGCATCGTCATCCCCGACACCGCCGCCGAGAAACCCGACCAGGGCGAGATCATCGCCGTGGGCGCCGGCAAGAAGGACGACAACGGCAAGCACATCGCCATGGACGTCAAGGTCGGCGACCGTGTGCTGTTCGGCAAGTATTCCGGCCAGACCGTGAAGGTCGAGGGCCAGGAGCTCCTCGTCATGCGCGAGGAAGACATCATGGGCGTGATCGAGAAGTGACGTTAACGATCGCGCTTCAGCGCGATTTCGGAAACGTCATCCCCGCGTAGGCGGGGATCCAGTTCCAACCCCGATTCCCTGGATTCCCGCCCCCCGCTTTCGCGGGGGCAGGCATACGGGAATGACGGCTAACAGATTCAGGAGATACACAAATGGCAGCTAAAGACGTTCGTTTTGGTGATTCCGCCCGCCACCGCATGGTGACCGGCGTCAACATCCTGGCCAACGCGGTCAAGGTGACCCTGGGCCCGAAGGGCCGCAACGTGGTGCTCGACCGCTCCTTCGGCGCTCCCACCGTGACCAAGGACGGCGTGTCCGTCGCCAAGGAAATCGAGCTGAAGGACAAGTTCGAGAACATGGGCGCGCAGATGGTCAAGGAAGTCGCCTCCAAGACCTCCGACATCGCCGGTGACGGCACCACCACCGCCACCGTGCTGGCCCAGTCCATCCTGGTCGAGGGCATGAAGTTCGTCGCCGCAGGCATGAACCCGATGGACCTGAAGCGCGGCATCGACAAGGCCGTGATCGCCGTCACCGAGGAACTGAAGGCCATCTC
>JBBIIR010000072.1:0-8719 GCA_037446455.1 Hydrogenophilales bacterium
CAACGCGGCCATCGACCGTGCCCAGGCGGCGCGCATGGAGCAGGTCGCGCGCCTGCGCCAGGCCGAGGATGGCGTCATCTTCGGCCTGACCGAGGCGCGCCGCCGCGCGCTGGAGGCCGAGGAACGGCTGGCGGCGCGCGCGGAGGCGCTGAAGGAGGCCGAGGAGGTACAGCGCCTCACCAAGCTGCGCTACGAGAACGGCGTCACCACCCTCGTCGACCTGCTTTCCGCGCAGACGCTGCTGGATCGGGCGCGCGCCGACCTGGCCAGCGCGCGCTTCGACCTTTCGGTGAGCCGCGGACAGGTGCTGCACGCCGCCGGCCTGCTGGATCTGGAGCAACTTTGATGGGGATCGGACCATGTTGAAACTATTGCCCATTTCCCTTTTCATCGCCGCGCTGCTCGCCGGCTGCGGCAAGCAGGACCCGGCCTCCGGCCAGGCCGCCGCGCCGCGCGTCGTGCCGGTGGAAACCGCGCCGGCGGCATTGACGCGCGTCGCCGCCCATCAGCCCGCGCCCGCCACGCTGGTGGCGGAACAGCAGGTACAGGTGGCTTCCCGCCTGATGGGCTACATCCGTTCCATCGACGTGGCGGAGGGTCAGAGCGTGGCGGTCGGACAGCGCCTGTTCAGCGTCGATCCCGTCGATCTGCAGGGCCAGGTGCAGCAGTCCCGCGCCGGCGTCAAGCAGGCCGAGGACGCGCTGGCCGACGCCAGGCTGGAGTACAAGCGCTTCGAGGCCCTGTACAAGGAAGAGGCGGTCACCCGCCAGCAGTTCGAGAAGATGAAGCTGCAGCACGACATCGCCGAATCCCGCCTGAACCAGGCCCGCGCCGGGCTCGACACCGCCACCGGCCAGTTGCGCTACGCCAGCGTCACCTCGCCCATCGCCGGCGTGGTCACGCGCAAGCTGGCGCACGCCGGCGATCTGGCAACGCCCGGACGTCCGGTGCTGGTGGTGGAGAATCCCGGCCGCCTGCAGGTGGAAACCCAGGTGCCCGAACCGGTGCTGGGCGGTCTCAAGCCCGGCGCGCGGATTCTGGTCGAGGTGGAGGGCCAGGAGCGCCCGCTGTCCGCCCGCCTGGCGCGCGTGTCGCCCGCCGCCGATCCGGTCACCCGCACCTTCCTGGTCAAGCTCGACATCGACGGCGCCGGCCTGAAGAGCGGCCTGTTCGCGCGCGCCCTGTTCCCCGCCGGCGAACGCGAGGTGCTGACGGTGCCCGCTAGCGCCCTGGTGCGTCGGGCCGGCATCGAGGGCGTGTTCGTGGTCGGCGCCGACGGCATCGCGCGTTTCCGCATGGTGCGCGCCGGCGCCCGCCAGGACGGCGCGGTCGAGGTGCAGGCGGGGCTTGCCGCCGGCGAGCGCGTGGTCACCGGCGGCGCCCTGGAGCAACTGGAATCCGGCGACAAGGCCGGCGCCTGAGCGTCCGACGAGAGGGAAACGCGCCATGTCCACGAACGGTTCGCAGATCAATATCGCCGGCAAGCTGGCCGAAACCTTCCTCGAATCCAAGATCACGCCGCTGGTCATCCTCGGCCTGTTCATGCTGGGGATGCTGGCGCTGGGCCTGACGCCGCGCGAGTACAACCCGCAGATCGTGGTACCGGCGGCCAACATCGTCGTCAGCAAGCCGGGCGCCTCCGCCGAGGAGGTCAACAACCTGATCGTCAAGCCCTTGCAGGCGATCATGCACGCGCAGTCCGGCGTCGACCACAGCTACGGCTACGCCGCCAACGACTATGGCGTGGTCACCGTGCAGTTCGAGGTGGGCGAGGATCAGGAACAGAGCCTGGTGAAGCTGTACAACCAGCTCATGCAGAACATGGATCGCATCCCGCCCGGCGCCTTTGAACCCATCGTCAAACCGATCAACGTCGACGACGTGCCCATCCTGACCGTCACGCTGAGTTCGCGCGAGCACGACGACCGCGTCCTGCGCGAGATCGGCGCGCGCCTGCTGGAACACCTGCGCAACGCGCCGGGCGTGTCGTTCACGCAACTCATCGGCGGCCGCGCGCCGGCCCTCAACGTGTGGATCGACCCGCAGCGCGTGGCGGGCGCGGGCCTCAGCCTGGACCGCGTCGACCAGGCCCTGCGCGGCGCCAACGTGTCGGCGCCGCTGGGCGCGCTGACGCGCGACAACCGCGCGACGCCGCTGCGTCTGGACGGCTTCCTGGGCAGTCCGGAGGAAGTGGGCGCCATCGTCGTCGGCGTTTCCCAGGGCCGCCCGGTGTATCTGCGCGACATCGCGCGCGTCGAGCAGGGCGGCGCCGAGGTGGAAGAGGCGACCTGGATCGGTTTCGGTCCGGCCGCCGGCAAGGCCGGGGGCGCCGGCGCCGCGGCGGCGGTGACCCTGGCCATCGCCAAGAAGGCCGGCACCAACGCGGTCGACGTCACCACCGCCGTACTGGCCAAACTGGACGACCTGAAACGCCAGGCCATCCCCGAAGGCGTCGAGGTGAGCATCACGCGCGACGACGGCGAACGCGCCGACGCCGCCGTCAACCTGCTGGTCGAGCATCTCGGCATCGCCATCTTCACGGTGATCCTGCTGATGTGGTGGTTCCTCGGCTGGCGCGAGGCGGGCATCGTCACCCTGACCATCCCGCTCATCCTGTTCATCGTCCTCGCCGTCGGCCTGATGCTCGGCCAGACCATCAACCGCATCACCCTGTTCGCGCTGATCCTCGCGCTGGGTCTGCTGGTGGACGACTCCATCGTCGTCATCGAGAACATCCACCGCCACCTGCACCACGGCAAGGTGAAGATGGAGGCATTCGGCAAGACCCTGGTCAACGCCACCAACGAGATCGGCAACCCCACCAACGTCGCCACCCTGGCGGTGATCCTGGCCTTCATTCCGATGGCCTTCGTCACCGGCATGATGGGCCCCTTCATGCGGCCCATCCCCATCAACGTGCCGGTGGCCATGCTCGCCTCGCTGCTCATCGCCTACTCGGTGGTGCCCTGGGCGGCGCGCCGGGCGCTGCGCGGCAAGGCCCTGCGCGAGATGGAGAAGCGCGCAACCCTGGAGGACCAAGGCCATGCCCAGGAGGACCCGCTGCGCCGCATGTATCTGGCGGTGGCGCGGCCGCTGATGGACAGCGCGGCCAAGCGCAACCTGTTCTTCCTGGTGGTGGCGATCCTGCTGATCGGCGCCATGCTCATGCCCGCCTGGCAGTTCGTCCGTCCCGCCGGCATGAACGGCCCGCTGTCGCCGCTGGGTGTCGAGCTGAAGATGCTGCCCAACGACAACACCAACACCATGCTGCTGCAGGTCGACATGCCGGCCGGCACCGCCCTGGCCGCCACCGACGGCGTCGCCCGCGCGGTCGGCGAGACGCTGGCGCGCCACCCGGAGGTGGCCGATTACCAGGCTTTCGTCGGCATGGCGGCGCCCATCGACTTCGCCGCCCTGGTGCGCGGCGACATGCTCAAACGCGGCGAAAACCTGGCGCAGATCCGCGTCAATCTGAGCGACAAGGGCGACCGCTCGCTGTCCTCGCACGACATCGCCGATGAGTTCCACGCGGCGCTGCGCGACGTACGCGCGGCTTATCCGCAAGCGCGCATCAAGATCTACGAAAAGCCGCCCGGACCGCCGGTGCCCTCGCAGGTGCTGGCCGAATTGTACGGGCCCGACTACGAGGCCTTGCGCGCCGCCGCCGGCGAGGTGCGCGCCGCCTTCGATCAGGTCTACGGCCTGATCAACGTCGACGACAGCGTCACCGCCGACGTCCAGGGTTACCGCGTGCGCGTCGACGCCGAGAAGGCCATGCTCGCCGGCGTCGCTCCGGCGCAGGTGGCCAAGCTGCTGCGCGACTACGTGTCCGGCTTCAAGATCGGCACCCTGCACGCGGAAGACGCGCGCGAGCCGATCGACATCAGCGTGCGCCTGCCGCGCGAACAGCGCGCCGACCCGGCCAGCCTGCTCAGCCTGCGCGTCGCCAACGCGCAGGGCGCGCAGATCCCGTTGTCGGCCATCGCCACGGTGGAACGGCAAACGGAAACGAAGCCGATGCACGCCCGCGACCTGCACGCCAACGTCATGGTCGGCGGCGAGATGCTGAAATCCAGCCCGGTCTACGCGGTGCTCGCGCTCGATCAGATGCTGGACGGCAAACCCCTGCCCGGCGGCGTTACCTTCACCACCGGCAACCTCGGCTTCACCGAGGCGCAGCCCAAGGATGTGGTGGACTACACCCTGCTGTGGGGCGGCGAGATGCGCCTCACCCTCGATGTGTTCCGCGACCTCGGCTCCGCCTTCATCGTCGCCCTGGTGCTGATCTACCTGACGCTGACCGCCTACTACAAGTCGTTCATGCTGCCGATCATCGTCATGGGTGCCATCCCCCTCACCCTGGTCGGCGTGTTCCCCGGCCACTGGGCGATGGGCCAGGCCTTCACCGCCACCTCGATGATCGGCGTCATCGCCCTGGCCGGCGTGGTGGTGCGCAACTCGCTGTTGCTGATCGACTTCATCCTCGACTACCGCCGCCAGGGCTACTCGCTGGAAGAAGCGGTGATGGAGGCCGGCGCCGTGCGCTTCCGTCCGATCCTGCTCACCGCCCTGGCGATCATCGCCGCCTCGGCGATCATGGTCACCGACCCGGTGTTCGGCGGTCTCGCCGTGTCGCTGATTTTCGGCACCTTCGCTTCGACGGCGCTGACCCTGGTGGTGATCCCCTTGCTGTACCTGCTGTGGCAGCGCCGCCAGCCGTCCGCCGCCGCATGACCCCCCACCCGCAACCGACCTGTAAGGAGCTTCCCATGAGCATCGAGAACATTGTCCGCATCGTCGCCGGTTTCTTCATCCTGCTGTCGCTGGCCCTCGCCCACATGATGGGTCAGGCCGACCTGACGCAGGTAAGCTGGCTGTGGTTCACCGCCTTCGTCGGCCTCAATCTGTTCCAGTCCGGTTTCACCAACTTCTGCCCGCTGGTCAACATCCTCAAGAAGATGGGCTTCAAGGAAGCCGGCGCCTCCTGCAACTGAGGTTAGAATCGCGGCCTTCACTTTCTTGCCGCCGTAGCCCATGGAATTCGTACTGCAAAACATCTGGCTCATCCTGCTGGTCGTGGTCTCCGGCTTCATGCTGTTCGGCGGCGGCCTGTTCGGACGGCTCTCCGGCATCAAGCAGGTCGGTCCGCAGGAGGCCGTGTTGCTGTTCAACCACGAGGATGCCCTGGTGCTGGACGTGCGCGAACAGTCGGAATGGTCCGACGGCCACATCGCCAAGGCCAAGCATGTACCTCTCGGCCAGTTGAAGAACCGCATGGGCGATCTGGACAAGTTCAAGGACAAGCCCATCGTCGCCGTATGCCGCAGCGGCAACCGCTCCCGGCATGCCTGCGGCCTGCTGCGCAAGGCCGGCTTCGAGAACGTGCACAACCTGGCCGGCGGCATGCAGGCCTGGGAACAGGCCGGACTGCCGAGAGAAAAGTAGACGCGAGCAGGCGGTTTCTCGGCCCCACTGGAAAGGACACGCAATGCCCCCCGTGAAGATGTACTGCACCGCCGTATGCCCGTACTGCATCATGGCCGAGAAGCTCCTGAACAAGAAGGGCGTCAGCCGGATCGAGAAGATCCGCATCGACCTCGATCCGGCCCAGCGCGACGAGATGATCCGCATCACCGGCCGCCGCACGGTGCCGCAGATCTACATCGGCGAGCGCCACGTCGGCGGCTTCGACGACATTTCCGCGCTGGACGCGGCCGGCGAACTGGATCCCCTGCTGGCCGCCTGAACCTCTCGGCGCTTGAATTCGCGGCGGCCCGCCGCCATTTTGGTTCCAGTGTCCTGATGCACGGAGCCCGGCCATGCAACTTGTCTGTCCCCACTGCGGCGCGGTCAACCGCGTGCCCGACGATCGCCTGAAGCAGCAAGCGAAATGCGGCAAATGCGGCGCCGAAGTGCTGCCCGCCCATCCCGTCGAACTCACCGCCGCGAACTTCGACAAGTTCATCGCCAGAAACGAGCTGCCCGTGCTGGTCGATTTCTGGGCGCCCTGGTGCGGCCCCTGCAAGATGTTCGCCCCCACCTTCGCGCAGATGGCCGGCCAGTACCTGGACCGGGTGCGCTTCGCCAAGGTGAACACGGAGGCGGAACAGGGGCTGGCCGCCCGCCACGGCATCCGCGGCATCCCCACCCTGGCCCTGTTCAAGGGCGGGCGGGAGGCGGACCGGGTGGCCGGCGCGTTGCCGCCGCAACAGTTGCAGGCCTGGCTGGCGCGGTATTGAAGGGATCCGCGAAGCCGTAATGGTGAGAGGCTATAATCTTGCGTCTCCTTTCCCAACCCGGACCTCGTCATGACCGATCAGCAAGCGCAACAACCAGCCCTGCCCGTTTTCCAGATCGAGAAGATCTACGTCAAGGATCTCTCCCTCGAGGTGCCCAACGCGCCCGCCATCTTCCTGGAAAGGGACCAGCCGCAGATCGACATGCAGCTCAACACCCAGAGCGCGCCGGTGGATACCGCCAACGGCATCTACCAGACCATCCTGACCCTGACCATCAACGCCAAGATCAAGGACAAGGCCGCCTTCCTGGTGGAACTGCAACAGGCCGGCATCTTCCGCATCCAGAACGTGCCGCAGGAGGCGATGGAGCCGGCCCTCGGCATCGGCTGCCCCAACATCCTCTTCCCCTACGCCCGCGAGGCGGTGTCCGACGCCGTGCTGAAGGCGGGCTTCCCGCCGCTGATGCTGCAACCCGTGAACTTCGAGGTCATGTACATGCAGCAACAGCAGGCCCTGCAGCAGCAGCAAACGCAGCAACCGAACTGATCCCGCGCCGGGCATGGTCCGCATGAGCCCAGCGCGCGGCGACGAGCGGGTGGCCCGGTGAGCATCGCCGTGCTCGGCGCCGGCGCCTGGGGCACCGGCCTGGCCATCCGCCTGGCCGGGCACAGTGCGGTCAGGCTGTGGACGCGTTCCGCCGAGCACGCGGCGGCCATGGCGCGGGAGCGCGAGAATCACCGCTATCTGCCGGGCTTCGCCCTGCCCGCGGGGCTGGCGCCGACCGGCGAGCTGGCCGCCGCGCTGGCGGACGCCGACCTGATGATCGCCGCCGTGCCCAGCAACGGCTTCCGTTCCCTGCTCCTGGAGTTGCGCCAGCGCGGCGCGCGGCAGCCGCTGGTGTGGCTGTGCAAGGGCCTGGAGACCGGCACGCGCAAGCTGCCGCACGCGGTGCTGGCGGAAACCTGGCCCGAGCATCCGCCGGCCGCCGTGCTGTCCGGGCCCAGCTTCGCCAAGGAAGTGGCGCGGGGCCTGCCCGCCGCGCTCAGCGTGGCCAGCGACGACGCCGCTTTTGCCCGGCAGGTCGCGCTTCGGCTGCACGATCCCCGCCTGCGCCTGTATTCCGGCAGCGACGTGGTGGGCGTGGAACTGGGCGGCGCGGTGAAGAACGTCATCGCCATCGCCGCCGGCATTTCCGACGGCCTGGGCTTCGGCCACAACGCCCGCGCCGCGCTGATCACGCGCGGCCTGGCCGAGCTGACCCGGCTCGGCCTGAGGCTGGGCGGACGCCCGGAAACCTTCATGGGCCTGTCCGGCATGGGCGACCTCATCCTCACCTGCACCGGCGACCTCTCGCGCAACCGGCAACTGGGCCTGCGCCTGGCCGCGGGCGAAAGCACGGAGGGCACCCTGCGTGAACTCGGCCACGTCGCCGAGGGCGCCTCCACCGCCGTGGAAGTGGACGCCCTGGCGCGCGAACTGGGTGTCGACATGCCCATCACCGAGGCGGTGGCGCGGGTGCTCGGCCAGGAATTGCCGCCGCGCGAGGCGGTGGCCGCCCTGCTCGCGCGCGACCTCAAGGACGAAGGCGCCTGACGCGTCCGGGCCGCCGGCCACGCCGTCCATGCCCCCGCGCTCGCAACCGAGTCCGTTCGCGGCGCGCCACGCCCGCTGGGCCGAACTCTACCGCCGCCACGGTCCCGCCCGCGCCTATCCCTACGCCTGGCGCCTGCCCGAGCTGGCGCGCGGCGAGGGGCGGCGCGCCAGCGTGCGCGCGGCGCTGGCCCTGAGCCTGACGCTGTACGGCTTGGGGCGCTTCCCGGAAGCCCTGCGCAAGCTGCCGTCCGATCTGTTTTTCGATGAGGATGACGCCGAGTTGGCGGCCGCCGTCGACGATCTGCGCCGCCGCTGTCGCTGGTGGATGGGCGAGGACGTCGTGCCGCCGCCCGACGCGTCGCCGCCCGGCTGCGCCCAGGCGCCCGCCGCGTCGCCGCGGCGCGCCTATTTCCACTTTCTCGGCGACCGGCCGCTGCCGCCGGAGGACGCCGCCTGGCAGGCGGCCCTGGGCGCGGACGACTTGCATGGCGCGTGGCTAACGCTGTTGAGGCACTGGTCGCGCCTGCGCGTCGGCCAGCCGGCGTCCGCCAGCGATGCCCATGCGGCGCTCGCAATATTGCGCCGGCAGGCGCCGGCCGAGGCGGCGCACGCCGCGGCGGTGTTCGCCGAGGCCGCCTTCCACCAGGATGCAGCCCTGTCCCTGGTCTGGCTGGAGGAGGCCCTGGAACAGGGCGAACGTTTCGGCCAGCATCACCTCAAGGCCCGCCTGCTCCAGCTCAAGGCCCGCGCCCTCGCGGCCGGCGGCGCGCTGCGCGAGGCCGACCGCTTCCTGGCCCTGGCGCGCGAGTGGGCCACGCGTCAGGGGGCTTGGCGGGTGCTGCGCGACATGGCACTACTTGATTAGCCACAAAGTTCAGCACGTCATT
>JBBIIR010000073.1:0-8710 GCA_037446455.1 Hydrogenophilales bacterium
GAGGACTTCATCCACAAGCCGTTCTCGCCGCCGGTGGTACTGGCCCGCATACGCAACCACATCAAGCTGGCGCGGGCCACGCACCTGCTGCGCGACCGCAATTCCGGCCTGGAGCAGCTGGTGGTCGAGCGCACCGAAGATATCCTGCGCCAGTCGGAGGAACTGGTGCGGCGCGGGCGCCAGCTGATCGCCGCCCAGGGCGCCACCATCATGGCCTTCTGCGCCCTGGCGGAGGCGCGCGACAACGAGACCGGCAACCACATCCGCCGCACCCAGCACTACGTGCGCGCCCTGGCCGAGCGCCTGGTGGAGCACCCGCGCTTCGCCGCGCAATTGCGCGGCGACACCATCCCGCTGCTGTTCAAGTCGGCGCCACTGCACGACATAGGCAAGGTGGCGATCCCGGATTCCATCCTGCTCAAGCCCGGTCCGCTCGATCCCGCGGAGTGGGGGATCATGCGTCGCCATTGCGAGTATGGCCGCGCCGCCATCGCCACGGCGGAAGGGGAACTGGCCGAGGGGGGCGATTCCTTTCTGCGCTTCGCCAGGGAGATCGCCTACAGCCACCACGAGCGCTGGGACGGCACCGGCTATCCCGAGGGCCTGGCCGGCGAGGCGATCCCCGTGTCGGCGCGCCTCATGGCGGTGGCCGACGTGTACGACGCGCTGATCAGCCGGCGCCCCTATAAGCCAGCGTTCCCCCACGACCAGGCGGTGGCCATGATCGCCGAGGGACGGGGTGGCCACTTCGATCCGGAGGTCGCCGATGCCCTGGTGGCCAACGCCGATGTGTTCGCGGAGATCGCCCGGCGTTTCCGCGACGACGAGACACACGAGGATGAAGCATGACCGACCGCCCCTGGGTCCTGTTCGTGGTGGACGACGATCCCGCCGCGCGCATGATCGTCAGCCACGAGATCGAGGATTCCGGCTGCCGCGTGCGGGAGTTCGCCGACGCGCAAAGCTGTCTCGCCGCCCTGGCCCAAGGCCCGGACGTGCTGCTGCTGGACGTGGAGATGCCGGGCATGGACGGCATCTCCCTGTGCCGCGAGATCCGCGCGGCCGGGCTGGATGCGGCCCAGGTCATCTTCCTGTCCGGCCATGACGATCTGGATACCCGCCTGCGGGCCTACGACGCCGGTGGCGACGATTTCATGGTCAAGCCTTGCGCGCCCGAGGAGCTGTTGCGCAAGGTGCGCCGGGCGCAGCGGGTTCTTGAGGAAAAACAGGGTCTTTCCAGTCAGGCCGGCTATGCCCGGCAGGCGGCTTTTACCGCCATGTCCTCCATGGGCGAGATGGGCGCGTTGTTGGAGTTCATGCGCCAGTCCTTCGCCTGCGCCACACCGGACGCCCTGGCGCAGGCGTTGTTCCATGCCCTTGGCCAGTATGGCCTGCAGGGCCTGCTGGAACTGCGCGGCGACGTGACGCCGACCTGCCATTCCAGCCAGGGCGCCTGCTCGGCCCTGGAAAACTCCATCCTGGGCCATACCCGCACCATGCAGCGCCTGTTCCAGTTCCATGACCGCCTGGCCATCAACTATCCGCACATCACCTTGCTGGCCATGGGGCTGCCCCTGGACGATGCGGACCGTGTCGGCCGCCTGCGCGACCACCTGGCCATCCTGGCGGAGGCGGCCGATGCCAGGCTGGCCGCCATGGCCAGCGACTCCCGGCGTCTGGCGCAAAGCGCGGGCATCGGCGATGCGGTGGCGGAACTGACTTATGCCCTGGCGGAGGTGGAGGACAGGCAGGCGGTCAACCGTCTGCGCTCCCTGGAGGCGACCAACGCCTACCTGGAGGAACTGGAGCGCGCCTTCGTTCACCTCGGCCTGAGCGAGAGCCAGGAATCCGAACTGGTGGACATGGCGCGCCGGGCGGTGGCGCGCATCACCGACGTGCTGGGCGAGGACAAGTCCCTGGGGGACCGCCTGCGGGTGATCGCATCCCGCCTGCGCGAGTTGGGCGGCGAAGCGGGCTGAGGGGATAGGCTTCGCGCGCGACCTGGCGCCGCGAACCGGCTGATTTCCGCGCGCCGCTTGGGGCTCCTATCATGGACGCTTCCTCGGAGCCCGAGCCATGACCTTGCCCCTCAACACCACCCTGCTGCAGACCGTCGTCCTGCTCGCCCTGTCCAACCTGTTCATGACGGTGGCCTGGTACGCCCACCTCAAGCACCTCAACGACAAGCCCTGGTGGATCGCCGCCCTGGCGAGCTGGGGCGTCGCCCTGTTCGGAGTACCTGTTGCAGGTGCCCGCCAACCGCATCGGCTACACCCAGCTCACCCTGCCGCAGCTCAAGATCCTGCAGGAAGTCATCACCCTCAGCGTGTTCGTGCCCTTCGCCGTGCTCTACATGAAGGAACCGCTGAGCTGGAACTACCTGTGGGCTGGGCTGTGTTTGATGGGGGCGGTGTATTTCATCTTCCGGGGGCCTTGAAGAGATCCAATCGGGCACATGGCGGCAAGGCAAACAATTCGGCACCATGTGACTCGTGCGTGTATTGCGCGGAGGGGCCACCCGCATTTCAGTCGAAGGTTGCCCGACGATTACAACGAAAAGGTCCATTGGTTGGATGAACGAAGCTGATACCTGTCGCAGGTTCGTTGTTCCCAAACTGCAGGCGAAGGGCTGGGACAACGAGCCTTGTTCGATCGCCGAGCAGCGCACCATCACGGATGGCCGCATCATCCCGGCGGGTCAGGGTTTCATCCGCAAGCCGCCGCTTCGTGTGGATTTTTTGCTTCGCTACCGCCGGGATTTTCCCCTGGCCGTGGTGGAAGCCAAGGCCTCTTACAAAGCCGCTACGGATGGCCTGCAACAGGCCAAGCAATATGCCGAGATGCTGGGCTTGAAATTCGCCTACGCCACCAATGGCCACGAAATCATCGAGTTCGACTATTTCACGGGGCAGGAGAATGTGCTGACGGATTACCCCACCCCCGAGACGTTGTGGCGGCGTTACGAGGTGGGCAATGGCCTGACCGATCCGGCAGCGACCGAACGCCTGCTGACCCCCTTCAACCACGCGGTGGGCAAGGGCGAGCGCTATTACCAGCAGATCGCGGTCAACCGGGCCGTGGAGACCCTCCTTAATTCTACTTTGTCAGATTTCCTGTCGGCCGGCGTGATACAATAAGCCATTGTTTTTTCACGGTAAATCACCATTACCCCGTGATTTTGACAATCCCTGTCTCAGCAACGTGCTCACGGGCCTGCCAGAAGCCCTTGGCGCGCATCTCCAGCCGTTTTCCAGGTTTTTTGTCTCCCGCACTCGGGACGTCTCCGAGATCTTCTATGGCTATGTACGTGGCTTGTTCCAATCGGAACGCGGCAACATGTTGCGCATGAGCGAGGTCAATGCCGTGAACCATCAGGCCTTGCAGCACATGCTCACCACCGATGGCGTCGATTGGGCCGGGTTGGCCCGGCAAATCGCGACGGACGTCAACGCCCTGCTTGGCGGCGACGAGGCCGTGGCCCTCATCGATGAGAGCGCCGTGGCCAAAAAGGGAGCGGCCTCGGCGGGCGTGGCCCGGCAATGGAACGGTCGTTTGGGGAAGGTGGACAACAGTCAGGTGGGCGTCTTCATGGCCCTGTGCCGGGGAACGATGGCCAGTCTGTTCGATAGCCGCCTGTATCTGCCCAGTCCTGGGTTTCGGATGCGGATCGCTGCAAGCGCGCCGCGATTCCGGAGTCGGCGCGGGTGTTCCGTTCCAAGGCCGACCTGGCCCTGGACATGGTGGATGAGGCGGATCGCAACGGCGTGCGCTACCTTCGGCGCCCTGTACGAATCCATGTTGCGGGAGATGCGCGACGCGGCCGGGGACTCCGGCGAGTTCTATACCCCCCGCGCCGTGGTGCGCTTCATGGTGGCCGCCGCCGACCCGCGCCTGGGCGAAGTGGTGCTGGACCCGGCCAGCGGTACCGGCGGCTTCCTGGTGGAAGCCTTCATGCACCTGCACAGGCAGGTCCACAACGTTACCGACCACAAGCAGTTGCAGGAGCGCTCCATCCTGGGCTGCGAGCCCAAGCCCCTGCCTTACATGCTGTGCCAGATGATGAATCTGCTGCTGCACGGCCTGGACGCGCCCCAGATCGACCCCGGCAACGCCCTGCGCCACAAGCTCACCGAGATCGGCGAGAAGGAACGGGTGGACGTGATCCTCACCAACCCGCCCTTCGGCGGCGAGGAAGAGAAGGGCATCCAGGGCAACTTCCCCGAGGACAAGCAGACCGCCGAAACGGCCCTGCTCTTCCTCCAGCTCATCATGCGCAAGCTCCGTAAGCACCCCTCCCCCGCAAGCGGGGGAGGGGCCGGGGGAGAGGGCAAGCCGCCCGCCCGCGCCGCCGTGGTCGTCCCCAACGGCACCCTGTTCGGCGACGGCGTCTGCGCCCGCATCAAGGAGGAACTGCTGCGGGACTTCAACCTGCATACCATCGTGCGCCTGCCCAACGGCGTGTTCGCCCCTTACACCAGCATCCCCACCAACCTCCTGTTCTTCGACCGCGCCGGCCCGACGAAAGAGGTCTGGTACTACGACCAGCCCCTGCCGGCAGGCCGCAAGAACTACACCAAGACCCAGCCTCTGCAATATGAGGAATTCCAACCCTGCCTGGACTGGTGGGGCGGCCCCAGCCGGGAAGGCCGGGTGGAGAACGAGCGCGCCTGGAAGGTGCCGGTGGCCGAACTGCTGGCCGCCAACTGCAACCTCGACCGCAAGAACCCCAGCGCGAAAGCGGACATCACCCACCTGCCGCCGGAAGAACTGGTGGCGAGCATCCTGGACAAGGAGCGGCGCATCGCGGAGATCATGGGGCGGATACAGGGGATGCTTGCCGAGGAGAAATGAAAATGGAAAAGGGAGAAGGGAAAGTGGGGGAGGACAACGTGGGCACCGGCGCAGTGCTGCTGTACCAGGCCTTGGATGGCGGGCCGGCGCTGGACGTGCGGCTGGACCGGGAGACGGTCTGGCTCACCCAGGCGCAGATGGCTGAGCTGTTCGCACGTGAGCGCTCGGTCATCACCAAGCACGCGAAAAACGTGTTTCGGGAAGGCGAGCTGGAAGAGAAAAGCAATGTGCAAATTTTGCACATTGCCGGCTCCGACAAGCCGGTCACCTTCTACAACCTGGACGTCATCATCTCCGTCGGCTACCGGGTCAAGTCCCCGCGCGGCACCCAGTTCCGCGTCTGGGCCACCAACGTCCTGCGCCAACACCTGGTGCGCGGCTACACCGTGCGCGAACAGCGGCTGAAGGAGCTCAACCAGGCCGTGCGCCTCATCGCCGACGTCGCCCACCGTCGCCCCCTGTCCGGCGACGAGGCCGCCGCCCTGCTCGACGTGGTGGCCGACTACGCCTACGCCCTGGAGGTGCTGGACGACTACGACCACCAGCGCGTGCGCCTGGGCGAGGTCTCCCCCGGCCCGGTGGCGGCGATCGACCTGGACGAGGCCCGCCGGGTCATCGCCCGCATGGGCGAGCGCTTCGGCGCCTCGGGCCTGTTCGGCCGCGAAAAGGACGACGGCCTGGCGGGTTCCCTCGGCGCCGTCATGCAGAGCTTCGCCGGCCGGGAGATGTACCCCAGCCTGGAGGAGAAGGCGGCCCACCTGCTCTACTTCCTGGTCAAGAACCACCATTTCGTCGACGGCAACAAGCGCATCGCAGCGGCTCTGTTCCTCTGGTTCCTGGAAAAGAACCGGGCGCTCTACCGCGACGATGGCGGCAAACGCATCGCCGACAACGCCCTGGTGGCCATGACTCTGCTCATCGCCGAAAGCCGGCCGGAGGAGAAGGACGCGCTGTGCCGGGTGGTGGTGAATTTGATCAATCGGAGGAATGGGTGAGGGGCGAGGGGAAAGTGGAAAAGGGAAAGGGGAAAGTGTGGGGGAGGGTGAGGCTGGGGGAGGTGCTCAGTCAGCGCAAGGAATTCATCACCATCGACGACCTGGAGACCTACAAACGGCCCCGCGTCCAACTCCACGCTCAGGGCATCGTGCTACGCGATAGCGTGCCAGGTGCCCTCATCAAGACCAAGAAGCAGCAAGTCTGTCGGGCCGGCGAGTTCCTGGTGGCGGAGATCGACGCCAAGGTGGGCGGCTTCGGCATCGTTCCGCCCGCGTTGGAAGGCGCCATCGTCAGCAGCCATTACTTCCTGTTCGCCGCCAATGCGAACAGGCTGGACCGCCGCTACCTGGGCTGGTTCATCAAGACGCCGGCCTTCCGGGAACAGGTGGCGGCCCAAGGCTCCACCAACTACGCGGCCATTCGGCCCGGCGATGTGCTGGGCTACGAAATCCCCCTGCCACCCCTGGCCGAGCAGCAACGCATCGTGGCGCGCATCGAGGTCCTGGCCGCAGAAATTCACGTGGCCCGTAGCCTTCGCCAGCAGGCGGTTGAGGAGATCGAAGCACTAGCCAGATCAATCATCCGGCAGCGCGGATCAAACGAGCTGGTCCCCATGCGTAACCTTGTACGTTTGCGTGTCCCTGACGTTGTCGTTCAGCCTGATGAGTCGTATCCATTTGCCGGGGTCTATTGCTTCGGAAGGGGCGTTTTTCGCGGCCAACGCAAGCTGGGAATGGAGTTCGCCTACCCGAAATTGACGAAATTGCGGGTAGGCAATTTCGTGTACCCCAAGTTAATGGCTTGGGAGGGTGCATTTGGCGTCGTACCACCCGAGTGTGACGGTTGCGTTGTCTCGACCGAGTTTCCAGTATTCGACGTTGACGAGGATCGGGTGTACCCGGAGGTATTGGACACCTACTTCCGAACACCCGATATATGGCCCGAGATTTCGGGTGCAAGCACAGGGACAAATGTGCGCCGTCGCCGCTTAAACCCGCAGGATTTTCTGGACTACAGATTTCCTTTGCCTTCGCGTGCTGTCCAGAAGGAATTTCGCAGCGTGATGGTTGAGGTGGACACCCTCAAGCGCCACCAGGCCGACACCGCCGCCGAGCTGGATGCCCTGCTGCCCACCGTCCTGGACCGGGCCTTCCGGGGCGAGCTGTAGGCCGACGGCGGATAACGCCTTCGGCTCATCCGCCCTACCTGATCAACGAAAACTGGCCGCTGCCGGATAGCGTGTAGATGAAAGGCGCGGCCTGGGACATGGCCCGGTTGCGCATGCCCTTCAGGGCCTGGACGAACAGGACGGCCATCTCGGGGCCGGTCAGCCCCTGCTTGGTCAGGAAGAAGGCGCGCACCCCGGCTTGCTCCAGAGCGGCGCGCTCCAGGGGGTTGCGGCGGATGCGCTCGTCCTTGGACAGCACCACCCAGCCGCGCCGGCCTACTTCCGCGAGCCAGTCCACATCCGGGGTGTTCTGGGGAAAGTGGGCGTCGTGGATTTCCACCTGTGCGCCGGCATCGCGCAGGGCCTGGGCCACCAGGCGGCCACCCAGGCTGCGGTCGATGAAGAAGACGAGGTCGTCGGCCGGCCGGCGCGTCACGCGGCCAGGGGCAGTTCGGCCCGGACGATCTCCTCGATCTCCGCCCGGCTGCGGCCGTAGTCGGTCGCCAGGGAGTCGATGGGTTCGCCGGCCTTGAAGCGGTCGACGATGACCTCGGTGCGGATGCCGGTACCCTCGATGACCGGGCGACCGAAGCCGAAGCGCGGGTCGATGATGACGATGCCTCGCTCGGCGGCATCCACGCCGCGCGGGTTGAGAAAGAGCTTGAGGGGCCTGCCAGCCTCGTCCCGCATCACACAGCGCAGGCGCGCTTCAATGGCCTGTTTGATTTCGTATTGGCCATCCCTGGACAGGTTGAGGTACTCGCCAAACTTTTCCACGAACAGGTCCACGCCGTTGGTCTGGAATTCGTGGTCGGCCAGGGGATGGGCCGAGGGGAAATGTTTCTTCAGGAAATCCAGGGCCTTGCGCACCTGGGGCAGGGCCACGCCATGCCGGCGGCGAATGGCGCTCAGGACGAACAGTTCCACCAGGTTGATGAAGGACAGACGGCGTTCCTGGCCCTTGGCCAGTGCAATGACCGGTTTGAATCGGCCAGCCTGACCGAATGCCCACGCGCGTACCGTCGAAGCTGGCACGCGCAGGTAATGCGCCGCCTCGGATGCGGTGTACAAAGGCGTTTCGCGGATATCGAGCTTGTTGGCTTTGGTCATGTTTGGCAGAAGGAACTTGTGCGGGATTTTATCCTTGATTCCTCGGTTGAACACGTCCGAAGGCGCGGCTGTGCGGGGGTCTGGCGCGAAGCGACGCCGCCGCGGGGTCGTTCCCCGCAAGGAGGAGCGACAAAGCCAGGCGCCCGCACAGACGAGACAGCGGGCGTGTAGCGGGCTCACCCAAATGGTGAACCGCGTCGAAGGCGCAAACGTCAGCAACCATGCGGATTTCCGAAGATCAATGAGCGGTCAACCGAGGAATCAAGGTTTATGCATGGGCCAAATTTCACGGCAACATATACGCATGAGTGGCCACAAATCATGAGAGCTTGCTGGCAAATTTCTCCGCGTGTTCGCTGGATCAGTTTTAACGTAATGGGATGGTCGCCCCACCCGAAACGGCATCAGAAGTGCCAAAGTGTGGCGAATGGAAATTCCCACTGAGCGAGCGAGGCGACCGAGATGAAGATTACGACGATTGGCATTGATCTGGCAAAGAACGTGTTCCAGGTGCATGGCGTGGATGATCGCGGCAAAACGGTGCTGAGAAAGCAGCTGAAGCGAGACCAGATGGCCCCGTTCTTT
>JBBIIR010000074.1:0-8697 GCA_037446455.1 Hydrogenophilales bacterium
TCATGTCCGTTAGGGGGGATTTGCAGGCGGTGGCGAGGGCGGGCCGGGCTAAATCCCCCCCAGCCCCCCTTTGCGAAAGGGGGGAGTGGGTTGGCGGGAGGATTGGGTTGGTCATGCTTGTATCGGGGCCTCGACTGCGGCCATCTCGGCGCTAATCACACCTTCTTGTCCGGAATTATGCCCAAAAATAGCCTGGCCCTGGCGGCTGCCGCGCCGCTCCAGCTCGGCGACGATGGCGTTCACCACGGGCCACTTGCCGGCGCACCAGGCGGGGGCCAGCAGCAACGGTCGCGGCGCGGTGCCGGTGACGCGGTGATAGACGATGTCCCAGGGCGTGCGCTCGATGAGGTCGGCGGCGATGTCGACGTAGGCTTCCTGGCTGAGGGGCGCGTATTCACCCCGGCGCCACTCGTTGGCGAGCTGGGTGCCTTTCACCACGTGCAGGGGATGCAGCTTGAGGCCGTCGGTACCGATGTCCAGCACGATGTCCAGGGTTTCCCGGGCATGCCAGGCCTCTTCGCCGGGCAGGCCGACGATCAGGTGGGTGCAGACGGGGATGTTCAGGCGGCGGGCGGCCCGGGTGGTGTACATGTATTCCTTCAGGCCGTGGCCCCGGTTGACGCGGGCGAGGCTCTCGTCGAAGGCGGACTGTAGGCCCAGTTCCAGCCACACTTCCATACCCCGGTCGTGGTACTCCGCGAGCAGGTCCAGCACCGCCGGCGGCACGCAGTCCGGGCGGGTGCCCACCGACAGGCCGATCATGCCCTCCACCGCCAGGGCCTGGTCGTAGAGGGCGCGCAGCTGGGCGACGTCGGCGTAGGTGTTGGTATAGGCCTGGAAATAGGCCAGATACTTGCGCGCCCGCGTGCGCCGGTCGATGCCGCGCCGGCCGGACTCGAGCTGGTCGTCGAGGGGCGCGTGCTGGCGGCCGTTGGGGCTGAAGGATGCGTTGTTGCAGAAGGTGCAGCCGCCGATGCCCTTGGCGCCGTCCCGGTTCGGGCAGGTGAAGCCCGCGTCGAGGGCGATCTTGTGCACGCGTTCGCCGTGCTTCTTGAGCAGGTATTGGCCGAAGGTATGGACCCGGTCGGAAAGCATGTTCAGTTGGAATCCCGGTAAAGCCAGATCGCGAACACGATGCCGAACCACACCAGCGCGGTCAAGGCCGGCATGCCCGCGCACTTGTAGCCGAACAGGGGCAACAGGGCGGCGGTGAGGAAAAGCAGGGCGCGGGGCCCGTTCCAGCGCGTGATCCTGGCCCGGTCCGCCGCGTGGCGAGCGGCGCCGCGGCCGGCTTCCACCCAGACCGGGGCGAGCTGGCCGGCGGCGCCGGTGACCAGCGGCATGAGGAAGCCGGGCAGGAAGAGGGTCAGCGGCCCCAGGCTGTCCGGCCCGAACAGCGTGCCGGCGAGGGCGCAGAGGAAGCCGATGGCGGCCGCGGCCAGCACCGGCTCGGCGCCATGCCAGGCCAGGATGCGGGTCCGGTGCAGCCGCCACCAGGCCCGCAGCATGCGGCCCAGCACCCAGGCCCAGAGCAGCCCGCCCAGCCAGGCCAGCGGCGGCATCAACGCCTGCCCCGTCGCCAGCAGCAGGCTGCCGGCCAGCGCCCACTTCAGGTCGGTGCGCAGCCGCCCGGCCACTTCGGGATCGGGCTGGCTGGCGGCGGTGGGCATGAGCACCTGCAAGGTTCCCACGGCAGTGAGGCCGACGAAGCCATATAGATTGATGTGCACGTGGAAGGAACGCAGGCCGGCGTGCCATGCGGGAAATACCGGGATCAGCATGGCGGCGACGAGGCCCAGGCCCAGGCAGGCCATGGCCGCCAGGTACCAGGCCAGGCCCGCATGGGGCTTGCCCAGGGCCTTGCCTGCCATGGCGCGCATCCAGGCCAGCATGGCGACGGCGCCGACCAGGGCGAGGCCGGCCGGCAGCGCGATCCAGGCGAAGTCCAGCCGACCGTGAAACACCGCCAGGGCGAGCAGGCCGGATGCCAGCATCAGGAAGGGCAGGCGGCCGGTCCAGCGACCGGCGCCGCGCCCGCGCGCGAGCACCGGCACGAAATGCTGCATGGCGGCGGTGATCAGGCTCATCACCCCCACCGCCAGCACCAGGTGCGCCCAGAACGCCGGCGCCGCGCCCAAGGCCTTGGGCAGCGCCTGACCCGCCAGGAAGGCGAGCAGGGTGGCGACGATGAGGGCGATCAGCATGCTGTCTACCGACCGCGCGCGGATTACCTGGCTTTCACCACGAAATCGATCATCACCCCCCGCGGACCCTGGTCCAGGTAATAAATCTCGATCTTGTCGCCATAGCGGGCCTGCATCTGCTGCAGTAGCGGGATGGGGTTGTGGTCGTTGACGAAGCGCATGCGCTCGCCGGCCTGCAGGCTGTCCAGGGCGCCGAAGATGGCGGCGTGGCGGAAGCGCTTGGCGATGCCGCGGGCGTCGAATTCGTAGATGCCGTCGGGGCGGTTGTGGTTGTGCACGGGGATATGGATCTGCATGGCCGGGAAAGAGAGGTTGCGGAGGCCGTATCCTGAGTCCGCGCGGCATGCCTGGCCTTGATGGATGTCAGGTGATGGCCCTGCGGGCAGCATGGGCGGCTCGGCTGGCGACCGGTCTGGTCCGTCGCGGAGAATGGGGATATGGTGGCGGCAAGCCGAGACTATCCCGCATCCCATGCCGTCGCCGGACCTGAAACGCTACGCCTGGCTGTCCATCGCCGCCGCCCTCGCCACCATCCTGCTGAAGGGTGCGGCCTGGTGGATGACCGGATCGGTGGGGCTGCTGTCCGACGCCCTGGAATCCTTCGTCAACCTGGCGGGCGCGCTCATGGCCCTGGCCATGCTGACCCTCGCGGCGATGCCGGCGGACACCGAGCACGCGCACGGCCACGGCAAGGCGGAATATTTCTCCAGCGCCTTCGAGGGCTTCCTCATCTTCGCCGCGGCCCTCGGCATCGCCTATGCCGCCTTCGACCGCCTGCTGCATCCACAGCCGCTGGAGGCGGTGGGCGTCGGTCTCGGCGTGTCGGTGCTGGCCTCCCTGATCAACCTCCTCACCGCGCGCACCCTCATGACCGTCGGCCGCGAGCACCATTCCATCACCCTGGAGGCGGACGCCCACCACCTGTATGCCGACGTGTGGACCTCGGCCGGCGTCATCGTCGGCGTCGGCCTGGCCTGGTTCAGCGGCTGGCTGTGGCTGGATCCCGTGGTCGCCCTGCTGGTGGCGGCCAACATCCTGTGGACCGGCTGGCGTCTGCTGCGCCGCTCGGCGGACGGGCTGATGGACGCCTCGCTGCCGCCGGAGCAGGTCGCCGCCATCGAGGCGGCCCTGGCCGCCTACCGTCGGCAAGGCCTCGATTACCACGCGCTGCGCACGCGCCAGGCCGGCGCCCGCGCTTTCGTCAGCCTGCACGTGCTGGTGCCCGGCGCCTGGACCGTGCGGACCGGCCACGACTGGGTCGAGCGCATCGAGGCCGACATCCGCGCCGCGGCCCCGCGCGCTTCCATCACCATCCATCTGGAACCCATGGAGGATCCGCGCGCGCATGCCGACCAGCATCTCGACCACCTGCACTGAGGGCATGACGGCACGGCTTGCCCTGATCGCCGGCGCCTTACCGGTGCGCTAAGGCTTGCGCGCGGGCGGCGGCGCCAGCATCGGCCGCAGGCCGCGCCAGACGTTGTCGAGCAGCGCGGGCTGGGCCTGTTCTCCCGGATGCAGGCCATCGGCCTGGAACAGGGCCAGGTTGCCGCCGACGCCTTCGAGCAGGAAGGGCACCAGGGGCAGCTTGCGCGCCGCCGCCACGCGCGTGAAAGTCTCCTGGAACTTGCTTGCGTAAGCCGTGCCATAGTTCGGCGGCAGGCGCATGCCGACCAGCAGGACGCGGCCACCACGCCGCGTGGCGAGATCGATCATGGCCTCCAGGTTGCGCGCGGTATGCGCCGGCGGCAGGCCGCGCAGGCCGTCGTTGGCGCCGAGGGCGAGGATGGTGATGGCCGGGCGGTGCGCCGCCAGCACGTCCGGCAGGCGGGTGAGGCCGCCGGCGGTGGTTTCCCCGGAAACGCTGGCGTTGACCACGCGGTGGTCGGGATGCCGCTCCGCCAGGCGGCGGGCCAGCAGATTCACCCAGCCGGCCTCGCGGGCAATGCCGTAGGCGGCGGAGAGGCTGTCGCCATATACGAGGATCACCGTCTCGGCGCGGGCGCCGCCGCCGAGCAGGCACAGCAGCAACAGGAAGAAGAAGCGAATGCGCATTGAAGTCGACAAGTTGGGCAAGTCCGTGCGGTTGGCGGGCGCCCTCACCCCCAACCCCTCTCCCGTGAAAGGGAGAGGGGAGCCTAGAGAGTCGCGGGCGCGACTTTCGAATGTTGAGGAGTCCGGCGACAGCCTGCATATCCTCGCCGATGTGAGCTTCAGCGTGAACCCCGGGGAGACCGTGGCGGTGGTCGGCAGTTCCGGCTCCGGCAAATCCACCCTGCTCGGCCTGCTGGCCGGCCTCGACGTACCCAGCACAGGCAGTGTGCGGGTCGACGGCGAGGATCTGTTCGCCCTCGACGAGGACGGCCGCGCCGCCCTGCGCGGCCGCTGCATGGGCTTCGTGTTCCAGTCCTTCCAGTTGCTGCCCGGACTCACCGCCCTGGAGAACGTCATGCTGCCGCTGGAGCTGGCGGGTCTGGCGGACGCCGCGGCGCGGGCGCGCGCGCATCTGGCCAGCGTCGGCCTGGCCGACCGCCTGGGGCACCGTCCGGACCAGCTTTCCGGCGGCGAACAGCAGCGCGTCGCCCTGGCGCGCGCCTTCGCGGTGTCGCCGCGCATCCTGCTCGCCGACGAACCCACGGGCAACCTGGATGCCGGCACCGGCGGCCAGATCATCGATCTCATGTTCGAGCTCAACCGCCGCCAGGGCGCCAGCCTGGTCATCGTCACCCATGATCCCGCCCTGGCCGCGCGCTGCGGCCGCCAACTGCGGCTGGAGGCCGGCAGGCTGACGCCATGATCGCCACCGCGCCGCAGTCAACCGCATCCGCGCGAGCCCGCCGTGTGGCTTGAGCGGCTGCCCCTGGCCCTGCGCCTGCTGCTGCGCGAGTGGCGCGCCGGCGAGATCCGCGTGCTGTTGCTGGCGGTCGCCCTGGCGGTGGCCAGCCTCACCGCCGTGGCCTTCTTCGCCGACCGCGTCGAAGGCGCCCTGTCGCGCGAGGCCAACACCCTGCTGGCCGCCGACCTGGTGCTGCAATCGGACCATGCCATCGCCCCGGAGTGGGCCGCCGAGGCGCGCCGGCGTGGCCTGGCCAGCGTCGATACCGCCACCTTCCTGAGCATGGCGCTGGCCGCGGAGCGACACCTGCTCAGCGGCATCAAGGCGGTGACGCCGGGCTATCCCCTGCGCGGCGCGCTGCGCACGGCGCCCGCCCTGTTCGCCGCCGACGCGCCCGCCACGGCACTGCCGCAGCCGGGCCGGGTGTGGGTCGACGAGCAACTGGCCAGCGGCCTCGGCGTGGCGGTGGGCGATCGCCTGCAACTCGGCGAAGCCAGCTTCGTCGTCGCCGCCATCCTCACCTTCGAGGGCGAGCGCGGCGGCAACTTCATGGCCCTGGCGCCGCGCCTGTTGCTGAACATGGCCGACCTGCCCGCCACCGGCCTGGTCCAGGAAGGCAGCCGCGTCACGCATCGCCTGCTGCTGGCCGGGGAGGCCGGCGCCCTCGCGGAATTCCGTGCCTGGCTGCAGCCGCGCCTGCAACGCGGCCAGAAACTGGAGGACGTGCGCGATGCCCGCCCGGAGCTGCGCGAGGTGCTGGACCGGGCGCAGCGCTACCTGGGCCTGGCGGCCATGCTCACCGTGCTGCTGGCCGCCGCCGCCGCGCACATGGCCCTGCGCCGCTATACCCGCCGGCATTTCGACCAGTTCGCCCTGCTGCGCTGCTTCGGCGGCAGCCGACGCCAGCTGCTCGGCCTGTATCTGCGCCAGCTCGCCGGCCTCGGCATCGTCGCGGGCCTGCTCGGCGGCCTGCTGGGCTGGATGGCGCAGGGTTTGGTGGCGCATCTTCTCGGCGACGCCCTGCGTCTCGGCCTGCCGCCGCCCTCGCCGCGGCCGCTGCTGCTGGCGATTGTGGCCGGCCTCAGCCTGGTGCTGGCCTTCAGCCTGCCCCCCCTGCTGCGTCTGGCGCGGGTGCCGGCCCTGCGCGTGTTGCGCCGCGACCTGGGGCCGCCCGGCGGCGGCTCGGTGCTGGCCCACCTGGTCGCGCTCGCCGTGGTGGGCGGCCTGCTGTTCGCGCAGGCCGGCGATGCCCGCCTGGGCCTCATGGTGCTCGGCGGCATCGTCGCCACCGTGCTGGCCGCCGGCCTTCTCGCGCAGGCCGCGCTGCGCCCGCTGCCGGCTCTGGCGCGGCGCCTGCCGGCCGGCGGCGGCGCCCTGGTCCTGGGCTTGCGCCTGGCCGCCAGCGGCATCCGCCGCCGCGGCTGGGAGGCCACCCTGCAGGCCATCGCCCTCAGCCTGGGACTGTTCGCCCTGCTCCTGCTCACCCTGGTGCGCGGCGACCTGCTCGATTCCTGGCGCGACCGCGCCGCCGCCGACGCCCCCAACCGCTTCCTCATCAACATCCAGCCCGAGCAGGTGGACGCCGTGCGCGACTCTCTGCGGGCAAACGGCGTCGCCGGCGTCACCCTCTATCCGATGGCGCGCGCGCGCCTGCTGCGCATCGGCGAGAGGGCGGTGAAGGCCGGCGATTACCTCGAGGAACGCGCCAGGCGCCTGGCCGAGCGGGAATTCAACCTGTCCGACCTGGCCGCGCCGCCGCCCGACAACCGCATCGTCGCCGGCCACTGGTGGCGGCCCGGCGAACGCGACGCCTTCTCGGTGGAGGAGGGCATCGCCGAGACCCTCGGCATCCGCCTCGGCGACCGCCTGGAGTTCGATGCCGGCGGCCTGACGTTGACGGGCACGGTGACCAGCCTGCGCAAGGTGGACTGGGATTCCTTCCGCGTGAACTTCTTCGTGGTGGCGCCGCCCGGCGCCCTCGACGCGCTGCCGCGCAGCCACCTCACCAGCTTCCATCTGCCCGCCGAGCGGGCCGAAGCGCTGCGCGGCCTGCTGGCCGCTTTTCCCAACGTCACGGTGATCGACGTCTCCCGCGTGATGCGGGAACTGCGAGGCCTCATGGACCGCGTCAGCCTGGCCGTGCAGAGCATTTTCCTGTTCAGCCTGGGCACCGGTGTGCTGGTCATGCTGGCCGCCCTCTACGCGCGGCGCGACGAGCGGGCGCGGGAAATCGGCATCTGGCGCACCCTGGGCGCCTCGCGCGCGACCCTGCGCGCCGCCCTGGCCGCCGAATTCACCCTGCTGGGCCTGATCGCGGGCGGCATCGCCGCCGGCGCCGCCAGCCTTTCCGCCTGGCTGCTGGCGACGCGGGTGTTCGAGCTGGAACACGCGGCCAATCCCGGCATCTGGCTGGCGGGCCTCGGCGGCGGCGTGCTGCTGGTGCTGGTCACCGGCCTGGCGGCGACGCGCGGACTGCTGCGGCAGCCGCCGCTGGCGGCCTTGCGGGCGGGCGCATAAAACACCCCGCTATGGCTAAAGTGATAATGCCGCGCGCGCCAGTTGCGGGCAGAATCCGCTTCGGGAAATAGCGAAGAACAAACCATGACCACCACGACCACCGCCTCCAGCATCAAGAAGATCCCGGTGACGCTTTTGCGCGCGGGCATGTACGTGCACGACGTCAACTGTTCCTGGATGGACCATCCCTTCGTCAGCAACCATTTCATGGTGGATGACGACAAGCGCATCCGCGAGATCAAGGCCCTCGGCGTGCGCGAGTTGTACATCGACACCGCCCGGGGGCTGGACGCCGAGGACGCGCAGACCCAGGCCGAGGCCGAGCGCGAGATCGAGGCCCGCATGGCGAAGCTTGCCGGCGATGTCCAGGCCGAGCCGGCGCGCGTGTCGCTGGCGGCGGAGATCGAGCAGGCCCGCCGCCTGCACGGCGAGGCCAATCGGGTGGTCAAGGGCATGCTGCGCGACATCCGTCTGGGCAAGCAGATCGAGATGGACCAGGTGGAGCCGCTGGTGGAGAAGATGGTCGATTCCATCTTCCGCAACCAGGACGCCCTGCTCCCCCTGCTGCGCCTGAAGAACCACGACGACTACACCTTCCAGCATTCGGTTTCGGTCTGCGCCCTGCTGGTGTCCTTCGCCCGCGGCCTCGAACTGGAGCGCGAGATCATCCGCGAAATCGGCATCGGCGGGCTGCTGCACGACGTGGGCAAGGCCAAGGTGCCGGACGAGATCCTCAACAAGCCGGCCAAGCTGACCGAGGCCGAGTTCGCGAAGATGAAGTCGCACGTGGTGCAGAGCATCCTCATCCTGCGGAACACCCCCGGCATCAGCCAGATCGCCCTGGATGTGGCGGGGCAGCACCACGAGCGCTTCGACGGCAGCGGCTACCCGAACAAGCTGAAAGGCGAGGAAATCTCGCTGTACGGCCGCATGGGCGCCATCGTCGATGTCTACGACGCCATCACCTCCAACCGCGTCTATCACCGCGGCATGTCGCCCACCGCCGCGCTGGGTCGCCTGCTGGAATGGAGCCGCTACCACTTCGACCCCGCACTGGTGCAGGCCTACATCAAGTCCATCGGCATTTACCCGACGGGTTCCCTGGTGCGGCTGGCCAGCGGCAGGCTGGCCGTGGTGCGC
>JBBIIR010000075.1:0-8669 GCA_037446455.1 Hydrogenophilales bacterium
GGCCACCAGCGCGACGCCGCGGAAATCGCCGAGGGGCAGATCGCCCAGGACTAGGGCGGTGGTGCCGACGGCGAGGGCGGTGATGACGCCCAGCATGAGAAAGAACAGGCCGATCTGCTTGGCGTTGATGGCGCGCATGGGAGCTCCTGGAAGGTCGTGGGGGCGGGTTCAGCCCAGCATCTGTTTCACCGCGTCGCGGAATCGCTGGCCGGAATCATAGCCTTCCAGGACGCGTCGCATGCGTTGCGCGGCGCGCGCGGCTTGCGGGGAGTCGAGCAGGCCGCGCGCGGCGACGCGCAGGGCGTCGGCGTCGAGGCTGGCGGCGCGCAGGGCGAGGCCGCAGCCCAGGCGGCTGACGGCGCTCATGTTCAACAACTGGTCCAGGTTGGCGCACAGGCCGAGCGCCGGCACGCCGGCGGTCATGGCCTGATAGGTCGACAGGCTGCCGCCGTTGCAGACCAGCAGGGCCGCGCCGCGCAGGGCCGCCTCCAGCGGCAGATAGTCGGCGACGAAGACGTTGGCCGGACATGCGGGGACGGGCTGGCCGAGGCTGGCGGCGACGATCGTCACCGGCAGTTCGGCCAGGGCGCGCAACACCAGGGGCAGCAGGTCGGCGCGGCCGGAACTGCCCAGGGTGACGCAGACGATCGGCCGGTCGCGCGGCAGGCTGTGCCACCAGGACGGTGCGGCCGGTCGCGCCGACCACAGCACCGGACCCAGGTAGCGGTGGTTGGGGGGGAGTGAACGGGTGGGGATGACTTCCGGAACGTCCGCGTACCAGGTCTGGTCTCCCCAGGCATAGGCGCGGCGCAGGTCGTGTCCCAGGGCGGGCAGGCCGAATCGCCGCCGCGCGCGATTGAGGGGGCGGGCGTGCAGGGCGAAGGCGAGGGGACGCACGGCATCGAACAGGATTTGGCCGAGGCCAACGCCGAGCAGGCGGGTGACCGGTAGATCGGGTACCGGGTAGCGCAGGTCGGCGTATGGACTCCAGTAGGCATTGACCACGCTGGCGCAGGGTACCCGGCTCAAGGGTCCGCTGATCGCCAGGGAGAGGCGGAAATCGCCGACGATCAGGTCCGGCCGGACGCGGTCGATGAGGGCCAGATCCTCTTCCGCGTAAGCGGCCAGGGCGGCGGCGTCGTAGAGCGGCTTGCCTTGCGCCAGGGCGCGGGTGAACGCTGCGCCGGGCAGCGAGCGGATGGGCTCGAGCGGCACGGCAAGTTCCGGCGCCAGGCCGGCATAACGCGGATCGGCGGCGACCACCACGCGGTAATCGCGTGCCGGCAGCGCGGCCGCGAGGCTGACGATGCGGGCGAAATGCGCGAGTGTGACCGCCTCCGCGACGAGTAGAATGACGGGCGTTTCCCCGGCGGGCATCAGCGTCTCGGCAGACATGATCCTTGATTCCTCGGTTGACCGCTATTCTGTCTTCGTAAAGCCGCATGCTTGCTGAAGTTCGTGCCTTCGACGCGGTTCACCATTTGGGTGAGCCCGCTACACGCCCGCTTTCGCGTCTGTGCGGGCGCCTGGCTTTGTCGCTCCTCCTTGCGGGGAACGACCCCGCCGCGTCGTCGCTTCGCGCCAGCCACCCGCGCAGCCACGCCTGCGGACGTGTTCAACCGAGGAATCAAGGATGATCGTAAAAGCATACTGGACCTCACTCCCAGGGCGTCGTCGCCCACCGCGCTTTTACCCCGGCCGCGCGGTGGGCATGACGGGAAGCTAGCATGGAGCGGCTGCGCGGTCTGCTCTCCAGCCTGCTGTTCGCGGCGCGCAATCTAGGCCGCAACCGGCGGCGGGCTGGCATCGCCCTGATGATCGTGGCCGTGGGGGTGATCTCCATGGTGCTCGCGGAAGGTTTCGTGCAGTGGATATTCTGGGCCATGCGCGAAGGCGCCATCCAGTCCCAGCTCGGGCATGTCCAGGTGGTGCGGCCCGGTTACTTCAAGGCCGGGGCCGCCGATCCCTTCGCCTATCTGCTGCCGGCCGACCCGGCCCGCGCGCAGGCCATCGAGCAAACACCGGGCGTGAAGCTGGTGGCGCCGCGCCTGAGCGTGGCGGGGCTCATCAGCCATGGCGAAACCACCGTGTCCTTTCTAGCCGATGGCGTGGATCCGGCCAAAGAGGCGGAACTCAGCAAGGCCTTCCGCATCGTCGAGGGCCGCGACCTGTCCGCCGCCGACGCGCCAGAGGTCATCCTCGGGCGCGGTCTGGCGCGCAGCCTGGACGTCAAGCCCGGCGCCACCGTGGCCTTGTTGGCCAGTCCTTCCACGGGCGGGGTGAATGCGGTGGAGGCGACCGTGGTGGGGATATTCATTACCGGCAGCCAGGCCTACGACGATAGCGCGTTGCGCCTGCCCATCGCTCTCGGCGGCGTTCTGCTGCGGGCGGAGGGCGCGCATGCATGGCTGGTGCTGCTGGACGAGACCGAACACACGGATGCCCGGCTCGCCGATTTCCGGCGGCAATTCGGTGGGGAAGCCAACGGCCTGGAATTCGTGCCCTGGTACGAGCGCGCCGATTTCTACAACAAGACGGTGAGCCTGTTCTCCAAGCAGATGCTGGTGCTGCGCTTCATCATTGCCTGCATCATCGTGCTCAGCATTTCCAACATGCTGGTGATGAACGTGCTGGAGCGCACCGGCGAGATCGGCACCCTGCTGGCCATCGGCTTCCGGCGGCGCAGGATCCTCGCCATGTTCGCCGCCGAAGGCTTGATGCTGGGCCTCATCGGCGGCCTGCTCGGCGTCGGGCTCGGGTATGGGCTGGCCGAGCTGATCTCCCACGTGGGCATCCCCATGCCGCCGCCGCCCGGCATGGAGGAGGGCTACCGGGGCGAGGTGCGGGTGACCCGGGATCTGTTGTTATCGGCCTTCACCATGGCCTTCCTGACCACCCTGTTGGCCGGTCTCTACCCGGCCTGGAAGGCCTCGCGCATGGAAATCGTCAACGCCCTGCGGCACAACATCTGACCTGGAGGCCGGGCCATGCTGAAGCTTGCGTTCCGCAACATCTTCCGCAACCGACTGCGCACCTCACTGACCCTGGCGGCGATCGTCTCGGGCGTGGTGGCCATCATCGTCAGCGGCGGTTTCGTCGAGGACGTCTTCATCCAGTTGCGCGAGGCCACCATCCATTCCCGCATCGGCCACATGCAGGTCTACCGCGAGGGTTATCTGGAATTCGCCAAGCGCGAGCCGGCGCGCTACCTCATCGAGGATCCGAAACCGGCGGTACAGGCTTTGCAGGGCATACCGGGCGTGGCCGGGGTGATGACGCGCCTGAATTTCTCCGGCCTGGCCAACAACGGCCGCGCCGACCTGCCCATCGTCGGCGAAGGCGTGGAAGTCGATCAGGAGGCGCGCTTCGGCGGCGCCACCACCATTGTCGCCGGACGGCCGCTGCGGGATTCCGACGCCTACGGCGTGCTGGTCGGCGAGGGCGTGGCGGCAGCCCTGCATCTCAAGCCGGGCAAGTACGTCACACTGGTGGTGAATACGCACGACGGAGCCCTCAACACCCTGGAGTTCGAAGTGATCGGGGTGTTCCGCACCTTTTTCAAGGAGTACGACGACCGCGCGGTGCGTATTCCCCAGGCTGCCTCCCAGGAGTTGATGTATACCGCGGCGGTCGACAATCTCGTCGTGTCATTGAATGAGACGGAGGCCACGGACGCGGTGCTGGCGCAGGTGAAGGCGAAGCTGGAGCCGCTCGGGTACGAGGTCAAGCCCTGGTATGAACTGGCCGATTTCTACGAGAAAACGGTGGCGCTGTATCGCCGCCAGTTCGGCGCGTTGCAGTTCATCATCCTGGTGATGCTGGTGCTGAGCGTTGCCAGCACGGTGAACATGGCGGTCTACGAGCGTACCGGCGAGTTCGGCACCATGCTCGCGCTCGGGCAGAGACGCGGAACCGTGTTCAGGCTGGTCCTCCTGGAGTACAGCCTGCTCGGACTCATAGGCGGCCTTGCCGGTCTGGTTCTGGGCGTGTTGCTGGCGCTGGGGATTTCCAGCGTGGGCATTCCCATGCCGCCGCCGCCGGGTTCCAACGCCGATTACGTGGCCAGCGTGCGCGTGGTGCCCGGCGTCTTGCTGATGGCCCTGGCCGTGGGCGCCGTCTCCGCAACCCTGGCCGCCGTGCTGCCGGGCCGCCGCGCCGCGCGCTTGCCGGTGGTGGATGCCCTGCGCCACAACATCTGAGGACATGCCACTCTCCGTTCAGCGGCTCAGCTTCTTCAGGTAATCCTTGTTGAAGACGCGTTCCGGCAAATCGCGCAAGGTCATGTTGGCATACTCCAGGACGGAGCGGTTGCCCGCGCGCAGGGCGTCGTCGATCACCAGCACGGTGGGACGCACCGCGCCGCCCAGTTGCCGGAAGTTCTGGTACTGGCAGGTCTTCAGCAGCCGCCCGGACAGGGTGTAGAACTCGGCCTTGTGCGGCCGGCCGTTGCGTTCGTTGACCCAGTAGAGGACGCGGTGGTAGGTCACCCACCGGTCCACGGCGGTCAGTTCGAGCACATGAAAGGCATCGCCGCCGATGCGTTCGGAACGCAGGATGCGCGGGGTGTAATCGCCGACGAAATTGGCGCGGGCCAGATCGCCGTTGGCCACCTGGCCGGTGAGGCGCTGGGAGAGAGGGAGCCGGATGGGCTGCGACAGATTGGGCAGGAAGGCCCAGAGATCGCGGTCGCGCATGAGCAGGATCTGGTCGCGGTCCACCGCCGGCGCCGTGGTCTGCACCAGGGTCTGGTTGTTGCCCCTGGATAGGATACGGTAGGCGCGCACCTCCGGGGCGTTGTCCGGCGTGGTGGTGGTGATGGTGATGTCGACCTGGAAACCCTCCTCGGGGAAGCGGATGCGGTCGGCGCGGGCCAGCACCTCGCGCGCCAAACGGTTCTCGCCATCCGCCTCCTCGGCGGAGGCCCGGACGAGGCTGGCGGGCGACGCCAGGAACAAGGCTCCCATGCCCAGAAGAATGCGGCCGAACCGCCTGCGATGCGCTTTCATTTCGATTCTCCTCTTCCAGGGCGCAACCCCCAGCGATCACTGAAAGACCCGCGCCGCCTGTATTATATTGCCGTCATTCGGGCGCGTCGCCGCATGAGCGGGCTGGACATTACAGATATTCGATCGATCGCCGATATCGCATAGAGGCATAACGGATCATTTCATGGCGAGAATCCTGATCTGGCAGGACCAGCAGGTCGTGCGCAGCATCCCCCTGTACAAGCCGACGCTGCTGATCGGCCGCTCGCACGAGTGCGACATCCAATTGACGGACGTTGCCGTCAGCCGCCGCCACGCCAGGCTGACCTGCAACGACGGCCTGTATTTTCTGGAGGATCTGGAAAGCCGCGCCGGGGTGTATCTCAACCGGGAAAAAATCCAGCACGAGCAGTTGCGCGACGGGGACCATATCCACATCCCGCCTTTCCACCTGCAGTTCATGATCGACGTGGAGGCGGAGGCCCGCTCCGCCGAGCGGGTGGTGGAAATCCAGGAAGTCAGCCGGGAGTATGCCCTGGGCAAGCAGACCGTGACCGCCCTGCGCAAGGTTTCCCTGACCGTGTTCCAGGGCGAATTCCTGGCGTTGGCCGGCCCCTCGGGCAGCGGCAAGTCCACCCTGCTCAACATGATCGGCTGCATCGATTCGCCCTCCTCGGGCAGCGTGCGCATCCATGGCCAGGACGTGGGCAGCAGGAGCGCCGACGAACTGGCCGATCTGAGGCTGAACACGCTCGGCTTCGTGTTCCAGACCTTCAATCTGCTGCCGGTTCTGTCCGCGCGGGAGAACGTGGAATATCCCCTGCTGCAGAAGAAGGACGTGAGCAAGGAGCTCAGGCGGGAGCGGGTGGAACACGCCCTCCAGGCCGTGGGCCTGGAGCGTTTCGCCGGGCACCGGCCCAACGAGCTCAGCGGCGGTCAGCGGCAGCGCGTGGCGATCGCCCGCGCCCTGGCCACCCGGCCGCGCATCATCCTGGCCGACGAGCCGACGGCCAATCTGGACCGCAAGACCGGCGAGGACATCCTTAAGCTGATGCGCGAGTTGAATCAGCGGGATGGCACGACCTTCATTTTTTCCACCCACGATCCGCGGGTGATGGAAATTGCGGACCGGGTCGTGGAACTCTCCGACGGACAAATCGTTGAATAGGAGGTAGCGTGTCGTCACCCAACCGAGAAACAAGCAGCCGGAAAGCCGGCGTGAACCGGGCGGGCGGCCTTTGCCTGCTCGCCATCGTCATCGCCGCCACGGCGGCGCCTGGGCTGGCCGCGGGCGCGAAACCGGCCGGCGAGCCGCAATCCCTGGACGCCCTGTTCCTGGATGCCAAGCCCGCCGAAGCGAAGGAACCCGGGTCGCTGGACGATTTGTTTGTCCCTGCCGGCTCGTCGGAGTCCGCCGCGGAGCGAGAACCCGCTTCCCTGGACGATTTGTTCCTCGACAAGGACATCGCCCGGCCCGACGATGCGTTGCCGGTCAGTCCCGTCGCGGCCGCGCCCGGGGCGAAGACAGGGGTGGCGCCGAAGGATGGCGGACAGGCGCGCATCTCGGGGTTCTTTCAGAATCGCCTGGCCTACACCTACGCCAAACCCAGGCACTGGTCCAAGTTCGAGAACACCCTGGATGTCTCCGCCACCGGGCGCAGCGGGGGCGTGGCCTGGAAACTGGGCGGCCAGCTCAACTACGACCCGATCTACGACCTGACCGACTTCTACCCTTCCCGCGTGCGCGACGATCAGCGACTGCAGGCCGACATCCGCGAGGCCTACGTGGATTTCAACCTGGATGACTGGGAATTCCGCCTCGGCCGCCAGCACATCATCTGGGGGGAGATGGTGGGCCTGTTCTTCGCCGACGTCGTCTCCGCCAAGGATATGCGCGAGTTGGCCTTGCGCGAATTCGACATGGTCCGCATCCCCCAGTGGGCCGCCCGCGCCGAGTATTTCAAGGGGGATTTCCATGGCGAACTGGTGTGGATTCCCCACATGAGTTACAACGACATCGGCAAGCCGGGCGCCGAGTTCTACCCTTTCTTCACGCCACCCGGGATTACCGCCAACATCCTCTCGGCGGATCAGCCCAGGGGGCTCGATAATTCCGCCTATGGCGGCCGGGTGTCCTATTTGAAGGACGGCTGGGATACGGCTCTTTTCTATTACCGTTCGAACGATTCGGCGCCGGCCTTCGCGCGGGTCGCGGTGGCGCCGCCCGCGGTGACTCATCGCCCCGTGCACAAGCGCATCCATCAATGGGGCTTCACCACCGCCAAGGACCTGGGCGCCATGGTGCTGAAGGCCGAGGCGGTCCATACCTCGGGCAAGCAGATGTACACCGCGGATCCGGCGGACGCCGATGGCCTGGTGGCGCAGAACGTACTGAACTACATCGTCGGTCTGGAATGGAGTTTTCCGCAGGAGACGCGATTCAACGTGCAGTTCTATCAGCAGCGCATCCCCGGTCGGAATTCGGATCTGCTGGCGGACAAGGTGGAGAGCGGCCTGTCCCTCAGCCATACCACCAAGGCGCTGCACCCCCGCCTGGAAACCGACCTGCGCCTGTTCAGCAGTCTCGATCACCGCGACTGGCTGGCCCAGTTCAAGATGAACTGGAGGATGGACGGCAATTGGCGGGCGACGTTCGGAATGGACGTGTTTTCCGGCGATCACCTGTTCGGGCGCTTCGGCGACCGCGATCGGGTGTACACGGAAGTGCGCTATACCTTCTGACCAACGGGCATGACTTGTAAGACATCCCTGACTATGAAAGTCATGTCCGTTTCCCTCACCCCCAACCCCTCTCCCGGGGGGAGAGGGGAGCTTCGAGAGTCGCTGTCGCGACTTTACCGTTAAGGGGACGCCTCAATCGGAGTGCAGCAGCCGCTCCACCGACAGGCGGGTCGAGCGGGCTGTCGCTTGCGGCCCCGCACCGATGCGGCCGAGGAACGCCAGTCGCGCCGGGTCGATCGGCGCGAACTCTCCGGCCAGGCGGCCAGCGAGGTTCGCCGCGATTTCACCGGGTCGGCGCAGGCTGCTGAATGCCCGGCCTTCACGCACATACCTGGAGAAGATGAGCGGCGTCATTTCCGGCTGCGCCTCCAGTCCCAGGCGGGTCGCGGTAAGCCAGAAGCGCTGCACTTGACGTCCGGCGGCGAGGTAGTCGTCCACGTCCACCGGCGGTTTGGCCGCGACGATGGCGAAATGGGCGCCGCAGGCCAGGCCGGGCAGCAGGTCCATCTGCAACCTGGGCATGAGCGTCCCCATCAGATAGCGGTTGAGAAAATCCACCCGTTCCCAACTGTGCATGGCCCAGCGCATGAGCTTGAGGGTGAGGGGGTCGGCGCCGACCGCCTGGTCGGGAATGCGCGTTTCGCTGAAGCGGCTGTTCCATTCGATGACCTCGCGATGCACCCGATAGGCTTCCGGCGTGGTCAGGCGGACGTAGGCGTTGGCGAACATCAGCCGGGCCAGCGCCCATCTCTCCCGCGTGGTTTCCTTCCACACCACCTGGAAGTCCGGCGAAAGGGAGCGCGCCAGGGTTTCCTTGGCCGCGGTTCCGATCGGTTGCGTGGACATCGCCCGGCGCTGCACGCGGCGTTCACGGATGCATGGGATCAGCGGGTCTGCGACGATGTCGGCATCCGCGGCAAGGGTGACCTCCAGGGTTGGCTG
>JBBIIR010000076.1:0-8504 GCA_037446455.1 Hydrogenophilales bacterium
CCTTCGACGCGGTTCACCATTTGGGTGAGCCCGCTACACGCCCGCTTTCGCGTCTGTGCGGGCGCCTGGCTTTGTCGCGCCTCCTTGCGGGGAACGACCCCGCAGCGTCGTCGCTTCGCGCCAGACACCCGCACAGCCGCGCCTGCGGACGTGTTCAACCGAGGAATCAAGGTTGAAGCTCCCCTCTCCCGCCAAGCGGGAGAGGGGTTGGGGGTGAGGGGACGGGTATGCATCCGCATACCCGTTACGCCTTCTGCCCCAGCGGCACCGGCAGGGCCGCGTCGCGCCGGCCCATCCAGCGCAGGCTCAGGAAGGCGGCCGCGAAGCCGGCGAGGACGAGGCCGATCCACAGCGAAGCCGTCGCCGGATCGCGGGCGTAATTGGCCGCCTGGTAGTACAGCGTCGCCAGGCCATAGGCCGTGCCCGTGGTCCACAGGGCCACGAAGGCGGTCCAGCGCGCGCCGGATTCCTGGTACACGGCGGCGATGGCGGCGGTGCAGGGGACGTACAGCAGGATGAACAGCAGGTAGGCGAAGGCCCCGGCGGCGCCGTCGAAGCGGGCGGCCATGGCGCCGAAGGTGCCGGTGGCGACTTCCTGCGCCTCGGCGACGGCGTCCAGGTCGCTGACGTCGCCCACCTGGATGCCCAGGGGGTCGGCCCAGGAACCCAGGGCGTCCGCCAGGTTGGCGGGGATGGTGGCGAAGGCCCCGGCGATGGCGGCGCCCAGCTCGAAGGCCTCTTCCTCGGCGGGCGCGGCGCCGGCCGCCACCGCGTCGCTTTCCGCGAGGGCGGTGTAGGCGGCGTTCAGGGTGCCGACCACCGCCTCCTTCGCCAGCACGCCGGTGAAGATGCCGACGGCGGCGGGCCAGTTCTCCTCGCTCAGGCCCATGGGCGAGAAGGCCGGGGCGATGCCGCGCCCGACCTCGGCGAGCACCGACTGGTCGCTGTCCTCGTTGCCGAAGCTGCCGTCGGTGCCGACCGCGTTGAGGAAGTTGAGCACCAGCACCATGGGCACGATGACGCGGCCCGCGCGCACGATGAAACTCTTGAGCCGGTCCCAGGTGTGGAGGAGGATGCCCTGCACGGTGGGCAGGTGGTAGGGCGGCAGTTCCATGATGAAGGGCGTGGCTTCGCCCTTGAGGATGGAGTTCTTCAGCACCAGGCCGGTGAACACCGCGACGGCGATGCCGATGAGATACAGCGCGAACACCACGTTCTGCGCGCCCTGCGGGAAGAAGGCGGCGGCGAACAGCACGTACACCGGCAGGCGCGCGCCGCAGGACATGAACGGCGCCATGGCGATGGTCATCAGGCGGTCGCGGCGGTGCTCCAGGGTGCGCGTGGCCATGATCGCCGGCACGTTGCAGCCGAAGCCGACGATCAGCGGCACGAAGGACTTGCCCGGCAGGCCCACCCAGCGCATGAAGCGGTCCATGACGAAGGCGGCGCGGGCCATGTAGCCGGAGTCCTCGAGGACGGAGAGGAACAGGTAGAGGAAGCCGATCACCGGAATGAAGGTGGCCACCGTCTGCAAACCCCCGCCGATGCCCTTGGCCAGAGCCACCACCAGCCACTCCGAGGCGCCCAGGCCGGCCAGCAGCGCGCCGAAGCCATCGACGAAAATGGCGCCGGCGAACTGGTCGAAGAAGTCGATGAAGGCGCCGCCCAGGTTGATGGTGAACATGAACATCAGGTACATCATCCCCAGGAAGACGGGGATGCCCAGGGCGCGGTTGAGCACCACGTGGTCGATGCGGTCGGTGAGGTCGCGCGTCACCTGGCCGGTCTGGGTCACCGCCTGTTTCGAGACGTGGTTGGCGAGACCGTAGCGGGCGTCGGCGACCAGGATGTCGATGTCGTCGCCCAGGGCCTGGGCGCGTTGCCTGGCTTCGTGGGCCAGATCCGCGCCCGCCACCTGGCGCGCCAGGTCGTCGCCTTCCAGCAGCCGCACCGCCAGCCAGCGCGGCGACACGCCGGTGGCCTCGGCCGCCGCCCGCAGGCGATGCGCCAGGCCGGCGATGGCGTGATCCAGGTCCGCCTGGTATTCCACCAGCGCGCTGGCGCATCGCCTGCGGGCCACCGCGCGGGCGATCGCGGCCTTGAGCTCGGCGATGCCGGTGCCTGCCGAAGCCACCACCGGCAGCACCGGGCAGCCGAGCTGGCGCGACAGGGCCTCGGCATCCACCTTCATGCCCTTGCTTTTCGCCACGTCCACCATGTTCAGCACCACCAGCATGGGCACGCGCATCTCCGCCAGTTGGCTGGTGAGGTAGAGGTTGCGCTCCAGGTTGGAGGCATCGACGATGTTGATGATGAGGTCCGCTTCGTTGGCGTGCGCGAAGTCGCGCGCCACCTTTTCGTCGAGCGAGACTTCCCGATCCACCACGTCCAGGGAGTAGGTGCCGGGCAGGTCGACCACCTCGAAGCGGGTTTCGTGCAGCCGGTACTCGCCGCTTTTCTTCTCCACGGTGACGCCCGGCCAGTTGCCCACGCGCTGCTTGGAGCCGGTGAGGGCGTTGAACAGGGTGGTCTTGCCGCAGTTGGGATTGCCCACCAGACCGACGGTGTACATGCTTCTCGCGCCGTTGCGCATCACAGTTTCTCCACCGAAAGGGCCGCGGCTTCCTCGCGCCGCACCGACAGCGCGAAACCGCGCACGCGGATCTCCACCGGGTCGCCCATGGGCGCCACGCGGGTGACGGACAGCTCCGCCCCCGGGGTCAGCCCCATGGACAGCAGCTTGCGGCGATAGGCGCCGCCGCCTTCGTGATAACCGGCCACCTTGGCGCGGTCACCGA
Organism: Hydrogenophilales bacterium; assembly: GCA_037446455.1. Lineage (GTDB taxonomy): Bacteria > Pseudomonadota > Gammaproteobacteria > Burkholderiales > Thiobacillaceae > PFJX01. The sequence goes on from JBBIIR010000076.1 coordinate 2,799, forward strand.
CTTGCAGATCCTTGAGGGTCATGTCTGTGCTCCTGGAAAGCTTGGGAAACGAGAAACGGGAAAAGGGAAACGCGGAGCTTCACTACGTTTCCCTTTTCCCGTTTCCCTTTTCCCGTTTCCCTTTTCCCGTTTCCCTTTTCCCTTTTCCCTTTTCCCTTTTTCCCGCCTTTCATTCCACCCGCTCCACCATCACCTTCTGCGCCATGCCGCCGCCCAGGGCGAAACGGGTCTCGTCGCGCGACACCACCACGCCGCCGCCCTGGCGCTGGCGCACGGTCAATTCGCAGCCGACGTTGAGGCCCATTTCGGTCATGCGCTTGTCCAGGCCGGCGCCGCCGCGCAGCGCGACGATGCGCACGCGCGCGCCGGCGTCGGCCATGCCGAGGGGGAAGGTCGCGGACATCACGCCACCCCCGCGCGCCGGGTTTGGGCGCGAAGCTGAAGCAACGAGGAGGAAAGCCGCCGCGGCATGGTCATAGGGTTCCGATCGCTGGCTGGCTTGCCGGTCGGAAGGCGCGGCTGGCTGGCTGACATGGGCGCGCGAAGATTAAACGCACCCGCTTATCCACTTATGTGGATAGTAATAATTCTCACGTAGAATGGCAATCTCATCGTGTCATCCAGTCCGAACATTTCGCGCGGCGCCCGACCGGGGTCAACACGCCACGGCATCCCGCGCGAAACACGCGGAGTTGGACGACGCGCCGCCATCGACCAAGGACAGTTCCGTGCATTGCATCGCTTCATCGATTCCCGGCCGCCTCCGCCTGCGCCACACCCTTCTGCGCGATCCCGCGCGCCTCGCCCGGCTGGTCGAAGACTTTCGCCAATGGCCGCAGGTCGGCGAGGTTTCCGCCAACGTCCGGACCGGCAGCCTGCTGGTGCGCTACGACGCCGCCGCGCTGTGCGAGGCGGAATGCGCGCGGCGCTGCGCGGCGGCCGTCGCCGGGCTGCTGCCCGCCCCGCCGCGGGACGCGGCGCCGCCCATTTCGACGGCCACGCCCGCCACCCGTGCCGGACGCCGCGCCGGCACCTCGCGCGTGCGCGCGAATCGCCTGGCCAAGCGCGCCATGCTGGCGACCCTGGCGGCATCGATGTTGCTCGCCGCGATGGGCGCCAAGCGTCTGCATATCTGGAGCGGAATCGCCTTTTTGCATGCGCTCGGGGTGCATCTGTGGGTGCATCGCCACCACCTGCTCAGGTAGAGCGCGACGCGCCCTGGCCTCCGCGCAGGGCGTTGAGCAGGATGCCGATGGTGGCGCCGTTGTGCAGCAGCGAAGCCATCACCGGCGACAGCAGGCCCAGCGCGGCGGCGCCCAGGATGGCGCTGTTGGCGCCGATGGTCAGGCGATAGTTGGCGCCGATGCGGCGCAGGGTGGCGTTGGCCAGGGCCTTGGCGTCGGCGACGCGCTCGACGCCGTCCTCCAGGAGGGCGATGTCGGCGGTCAACCGGGCCAGATCGGCGCCCTGCGCCATGGCGATGCCGACATGCGCGCCGGCCAGCGCGGGGGCGTCGTTGATGCCGTCGCCTGCGAAGGCGATCCTCGCACCCGCCGCCTTCATGTCCGCGACGATGTCGGCTTTCTGGTGCGGCAGCAGTTCGGCGTGGAAGCCGTCCAGGCCCAGCTCCCGCGCCAGTTCCGCGGCGCGGTCGCGATGGTCGCCGGTGAGCACGACGAGACGCCGCGCACCCAGCTTGCGGAGCCGCGCGAGCGTGCGCGCGGCCGAGTCGCGAAGCTGGTCCTTGAGGGCGATGACGCCGATCAGGCGGCCGCCGTAGCCGATGTAGAGCAGGGTCTTGCCCTCGCGGAACAGGGCCTCGATGCGTTTCCGCTGCGCGGCGCCGATGGGCACCCCCTCGTCTTCCTCGACGAAATGGCGCGAGCCGACGACGATGCGCTTGCCGTCGATGCTGCTGGCGACGCCGTGCGCGGCGATGAACTGCACCTCCTTGTGGTCGAAATGGCGGCCGTGGTGCTGGCGCGCCGCCTCCACCACGGCCAGCGCCAGCGGGTGGAAATAGTGTTCCTCCACCGAGGCGGCGAGATCGATCAGGTCGTCGGCGGAGAACTGCCGGTCGAAGGCGATGGAATCGGTGACCGCCAGCTTGCCGGTGGTGAGCGTGCCGGTCTTGTCGAAGACGAAGGTGTCGGCCTCGGCCAGGCGCTCCAGCACGTCGGCGCCCTTGATCAGGATGCCGCCGCGTCCGGCCTGGTACATGGCGGATTTGAAGGCCACCGGCGTGGCGAGCTTGAGGGCGCAGGAATAGTCGGCCTGCAGCACCGCCGCCGCGCGTCGCCAGTCGGCCGACACCAGCCAGGCGGCGCCGGCCAGGCCCAGCACGCCGGGCACCAGGCGATCGGCGAGCCGGGCCGCGTCGAGCTGGGTGTGGCTCTTGGCGGTGAGCGACTGCTCGACGTAGTCGGCGATGCGCGCCGCCGCCGTGCCCTGGCCGACTTGTTCGGCATAGATGCGCAGCCGGCCCTCCTCCACCACCGTGCCGGAGAGCACCCGGTCGCCGCGCGCGCGCCGCACCGGCGCGCTCTCGCCGGTCATCGCCGCCTCGTTCAGCATGGCCTCGCCGCCGAGCACCGTGCCGTCCACCGGTATGGCGGCGCCGGCCCCCACCACCACCGTCGCGCCCACCAGGACGCTGGCCGCCTCGACCTGGCGCTCGACGCCGCCCTCCTCGATCCAGACCAGGCCGGTATCCGGGCGCAACAGCTTCTTCAGCATGTCGTCGGAACGGCGGGCGATGGAGTTCTCCAGGTATTCCCCCAGCGCCAGCATGAACACCGTGGTGTTGGCGGCGACGTGGTCGCCGCTGGCGGTGGAGATGCCTACCGCCATGGCCTCCAGCACATGGGAGTTGATGCCCTCCGCGAACAGGTCCTCCACGGCCTCCGCGTAGAGCGGCATCGACGCCGCCAGGGTGGCGGGCATGCGCAGGCCCGGCGGCAGGGCGCCGGTACCCAGCAGCAGGGCGCCGCTGGCCACCACCGTCGCCAGTTCCTTGGCCCGCCCGTTGGCGTCCGGCGGCAGACTGCGCGGCAAGGGCAGGGCGAGGATGCCGGCGCGCAGGCGCTCGGCGTCGGTTTCCGCGGCTTCGTAGGCGATCACCAGGGCGCGCGCCGCCGGATTCACGCGCGCCTCGCGCACGCCGCGCAGGTTTTCCACGGCGCGGGCCGCGGCGCGGGCGGCGAAGGGCGCGCCGCGGGCCACGCGGAAGCGGAAGCGCGCCCTGCCGGGCAGCAAATGGACCGCCGTCAGTTCGACGAACAGCGGCGCGACCGCGTCCCCGACGATGACGTCCGTGCGCCCGCCGCGCGGTCGTTTCGGCGCGGAGGCCGGCCGCGACCCGGACGATGCGGCGACGGCCAGGCTCATGGCGCGCTCATGCGCTCCGCCGCCATTTCCGCCTGGATGTCGGCCATCTGTTCCTTGATTTCCTCGAAGCCCCCCGCCAGGCCGGTGTAGATCTGCATGCCGGCGCGCAACAGCTTGCCGCGCAGCTTCTCGTCACCCAGCAGATACGCCACGCCGGCGCCGATCAGCACGCCCGCCAGCAACTGCTGCGCGGGGGTCAGCGCGTTCAGGCCGGTGTTCTGGTTCTGCCGCAGCAGCGCTTCCAGGGCGCTCAGGTCCATGCCTCCGCGCTTGTTCTTCTTCCAGCCCTTTTTCTTCTTGGCCACGTTCCACTCCTTGTTGAAGATCAGGTTTTCGATGGCGATCGCCGTCGACAGCGCGGTGCCGCCCAGCAGGGCGGACTTCAGGAGGTCCGCGCCCTGGCGCTTGTCCTGCGCCGCGGCGACGATGCCGGTGGCGATGGCGCCGCGCAGGAAGCTGGCGGGCACTTCGCGCATCCATGCGTCGGATTTCGCCATGGTCACGCCTCGGCTTGCTCAGGCTTGGCCTTGCGCGGCGGACGCGCGGCCTTGGCTTTGGCGGCGGCCGGCTTGGCCGCGGCGGGTTTCGCACTCGCCGTTTTCGCGCTGGCCGTCTTCGCGGCGGGCTTGCGCGCCGGCTTCACCGGCTTGGCGGGCGCGGCGGGCTCCGCCTCGGCCGCCGGCGCCGGCTCGCACGCGAGGCCGCGCATCAGGTCGAAGCCGGAGCGCGCCGCCGTGCGCACGCCGCTCTGCGCCTCGTCGTAGGCGCTGCGCAGACGCGCGCCGGTATCTTGCAGGACGGAGCGCGCGCGCTCCCCGCGCATCGCGGAAACCGCCGCGGCGCCGGCGATGAGACCGGCGACGAAGGGCAGGACATTCAGCATGGCATTCTCCATTTCACGTGAAAGTCGCGACAGCGACTCTTGAAGCGCCCCGCTCCCACCGGGAGAAGGGCTGGGGGGTGAGGCGAAGGGGTTGCGGAGCGTGCTGCGCACCCGTCGAACGGCCCCGGCATGCAGTCCGGGGCGCGCCCAGCAGGGAGAAGAAAACAGCTGCTCACCGCGTGGAACCCGAAGACGCGGAGCCCGGCAAGGCATCCGCCACGCCGGCGAGCAGCTCCAGCAGGGTTTCCGCCGCCGCCGTCGGGCGGTCGCCCAACAGGTCGGGCCAGGCCGCGTCGGGAATGACCGCGTTGTCGTACTCGACCACGCAGGATCGCGCCAGCGCGTTGAGGGCGATGCCGCGCACGCCGGGCAGTTCGCCGAGGAGTTGGCGCAGGCGCTCGCCGGCGCCATTGCGCAGCGCCGGCGCGCGCAAGGCCTCGTCGGCCAGCTTGAGGCGCACGCGGCCGCGCACCTGGTGGGCGATGCGCAGATACGGCGTGATTTCCGCAATCACCCGCCGCGCGTCGCGCGCGGCGTGACCGGCGGGGGGAATGGAAGAGGAAATTCTTGCAGCCATGACAAACCCTGGAATTTCCCTGGCTCGCTAGCCGCGTCGCGCGGCTGGCTGGCTACTGGAATTTGTTACGCAACGGTTTCAATCTAGCACCGGCGGCGACCGGCGGCAAACCAAGCCGCGCCAGACGGCCACGGAGAAGCCCGCGACCACCGGGGCGCAGACGATCACCGCGCCCGCCGGCAGGTCCCACAACGCCGAGGCGAGCAGGCCGCCTGTCTGTCTCTTGAGGCGAATACTTGCCTAGCACTGAAACCGGACCACAATAACATGCCTTTTTCAGATTGAAATGAGCTACGCCATGGAAGATGTTTTCGCCACACGCTCGGTCAGCATCACCGAGCTGAAACGCAGCCCGTCGGCCGTGCTCGAACAGGCCGGCGCGGAACCCGTGGCCGTGCTCAATCACAACCGGCCTGCCGCCTGTCTGTTGTCCCCCGAGGTTTATGCGTCGATGCTGGAAAGGCTGAATGCCGATCTGCGCGCGGCGATTCAGGACGGCATCGACAGCGGGCCGGCCATCCCGGCCGAGGACGTGTTCGCCGAACTCTCCGCCCGATACGCCGAACCCAACGGCAAACCGACCACCAAGACCAGCGGCAAGCGCTCGACTTGATGGCACCAGTCACGTTTTCGCCAAAGTCTCGGCAAGACCTCCTCGACATCGGCGATTACATCGCTCAAGACAGCCTGGCCAATGCCCGGCGTTTTGCTGCTAACGGACATGACTTTGAGAAGACGCCCCGAAGCATGAAAGTCATGCCCGTTTCCCTCACCCCCAGCCCCTCTCCCGCCCGCGGGAGAGGGGAGCTTCGAGAAGTCGCCGTGCGACTTTCACGTTAACGGACATGACTTTGTGAAG